>JBCCFB010000082.1:0-23330 GCA_039029995.1 Planctomycetota bacterium | reverse complement strand
TGCCATTTGTTGAAGGTCAGACGAAAACAATCTATAAAACTTGTTCATCCGTTACACCTCCATACAGACCGCGAATTCCACCTATGACAACAGCCAGCGAACCTACTCTATTGAAGGCCGACAACGTAGCGGCAGTGCTCGACTCTGCTATGGATTCGGGAGGTGGCGTGTTGCGGTTGACTCCAACGTGGGTGCCGCGGAGTTTTCTACACCCCGGAAAACGGATTCGCCTTCATCCTGACGACTATTATGCCTTCGGTGCCGAGCGTGGTGGCATCGATGAGCGCTGGTTCGGAAGCACGACCGAAGCTGCGAACGAAGGACGTCTATGGCATGAAGGGCTTAGCTTCTGCCTGTTCGAAAATCATACGTTTCTTTTACGTGACGCCGTCGCAGAAGCCGGTGAACGGTTGATTGGCTCTGAGATCTGGAACACCTACAACAAATGGCCGGTGTACTCAAAGTTCTTTGACAACATGGGGCCGATTCCCCATCACATGCATCAGAGCCAGGAAGATGCGGCTCTAGTGGGGCAGGAAGGTAAGCCGGAAAGCTACTACTTTTCGCCACAATACAACAACTGCGACAACAATTTTCCTCACACCTTCATGGGGCTTGAGCCGGGAACGACGAAAGACCAGTTGCGTCAATGCCTGGCAAACTGGAACAAAGGCGACAACGGGATTCTGGACCTCTCCAAAGCTTACCGCCTGAAGCGCGGCACCGGCTGGCTGATTCCTCCGGGAGTCCTGCATGCACCCGGCTCATTGTGCACCTATGAACCCCAGTGGGGAAGCGACGTCTTCGGCATGTATCAGAACATCGTCGAAGGCCGCTACGTTCCATGGTCGCTGCTGGTTAAGGATATGCCAGCCGACAAACATGACGACCTCGACTTCATCATCGGGCAGCTTGACTGGGAAAAGAACGTCGATCCGAATTTCAAAGACAACAACTACATTGAGCCGATTGTTGCCGATAGCGGTCCCGGCTGGAGCGATAGATGGATTGTTTATGGAACCGTCGGTGGCAAGCAGATGTTTTCGGCAAAAGAGCTGACGGTCGAACCCGGGGCAAGTTGCACGCTGAAGGATCCCGGAGCCAGTGGCTGGATCACGGTTCAGGGCAAGGGTACTGTCGGAGTCGTTGATGTTCAGGCCGCCGTGATGATCCGGTTCGGTGAGACCACAGCGGACGAAGTTTTCATCACCCACGAAGCTGCAACCGGTGGCATCGAAGTTGTGAACAACGGATCCGAACCGCTCGTGTCACTACGTTATTTCGGTCCTGATGTGTTTGATTCACTGCCGGAGGTCGGCGATCATCGTAAAGTGTCGGCGTGATCAGATTAATACTCCGAATAGTCATCTGTTCGAGTAGACAACGATTTGACTACGACAATTATTGCTGTCTGAATTTACAAGAAGCGCAATGAGGCGCATCGAAGGAACTAAAAAGCATGAGCTCACCGAAACTACATAACGCAATGTGGCCCGGCCTGGTCGGAAAAGGAGACGAAGAAGGACAAGAGCCGCCGATCAGCCTTGAGCGCATGCTTGACCTGACCGCAGCCGCGGAAGTCAACGGGCAGAAATTTGAAGGTATCGACTACTTTCTGTTCCTTCCTCATACCGATCCGGACGCCAGCGATGACGAACTAAAAAGAATTGCTGACATGATTCAAGAGAGAGGCCTCAAGATCGGTTCTCTAGTCGCTCCAGTCTGGCCCGGCACAGTCGGCGACAGCGCGATGGGCGATGCGGAAGCTACCGATAAGTTTTTGACGGCAGTCAAAAAAGGGTGCCGGATAGCCAAGGTGTTCAATGAACACGGCGTGAGGTCGTACGGAGTTATCCGGATCGATTCCGCTGAATTCGGTGTCGATAAATGGCGGGAGGATCCCGGTGCGAATACTAAAAAGATCGCCGCGACTTTCCGTGAAGCTGCGAAGATTGCGGCCGATCATGGAGAACGACTGGCAGCAGAGGGCGAAATCTGCTGGGCAGGCATGCACTCATGGAAAGACATGCTTGACCTGCTCGAAGAAGTCGGAATGCCGGAAGCACTCGGGTTCCAGGCAGACCTGGCTCATACGTACCTGTATCTAATGGGTTACAACGCGCCGGAGCATGCTCTTTTGCAGGATGGATACAGTGAAGAAGAGTTCTACGCGGCCTACAAGAATATGACAGACAAGCTGCGGCCGTGGACGATTGACTTCCACGTGGCGCAGAATGATGGACATGTCCATGGTGCCGGCTCACATGACAAAACTGGGAAACATTGTCCCGCCGATGACCCCAACGGCAAACTCGATATCGTCAAGTGCGCCGGTTACTGGCTCGAAGGAGCCACTGAACGGGGAATTCAACACATCTGCTGGGATGGTTGCATGTTCCCCAACGCCATGTTGGAAGACGGCAGGACCTGGGACACGATTCTTGATGTCATGATCAAAGTCCGCGAAGCACACGGTTGGGACTAGGCAGGCAAGCTCAGTTGCAACCAACGTTTGTTACTTCGTTCGGCAAAAAAACAGGCAGCTGCATCGCAATGCAACTGCCTTTTTCTCCGTTAGATCATTCATCGCGTTAGTCGGACGGCTGGTCAGTCGAATTCCGTTCGACCATGCCGACCTCGCGACGATTGTCACGAAATTCGTTGACCTCGGTCTTTTCGAAAAGATAATGGGACACCCACCATTGCTGGCCGTTATCCATGCCGAACAGTTCTGCTACGGCGAGATAGAAAAGCCGCCACCTGTGGAACCATCGTTCTGCATCTTCCGAACCATACGTTCGTTCAAGGATGGGCATAATTTCCTTGCGGTTCCGGTCCATGTTCGCCAGCCACGCCTCTGACGTTTTCTGGTAATGCGTGCCGCTCCATCTCCAGTGCCGCGCTGTTTTAAGCGCTCCGGAGAATCTCAGTAACAGGTTGTCACCGGGCATGACGCCCCCCGAGAAGAAATACCGGCTCATCCAGTCGGAAGGGCCGTTGTCTTCAAACTCGTAGGTGAACTCGCGATGGCAGAAGATGTGCACGAACAATTTGCCATCGGATTTCAGCCAGTTGCTGATCCTTTTGAACAGTTCGCGATAGTTTCGCATGTGTTCAAACATCTCCACCGATACGACTCGATCGAATCGGGTGTCGGTGTCGAAGTCGTTCATGTCACAGGTGATCACTTCAAGGTTGCGATCGATGCCACGACTCTTAGCTTGAGCCAGGATGTACTCGCGCTGCGAAGCCGAGTTGGAAACGGCCGTTATATTTGCATCGGGATAATGTTCAGCCATCCAGAGCGTCAAGGATCCCCAGCCGCAACCGAGTTCAAGGATATTCTGCCCGTCTTCAATTCCCGCGCGCTCGCAGGTCTCCCGAAGTGCTGCTTCCTCCGCCGCATCCAGGCTCATTCCGTCTGTCGGAAAAACACAGCATGAATATTTCCGGCGGGCTCCGAGTACGAGCTCGTACAACTCAGACGGTACTTCGTAGTGTTGCTCATTCGCTTTTTCGGGAAGCGGTGCGACCGGCCCGAGATTGAATTGCGTTACCAGTTGTTCCAGACGCTTCTGGTTCGCTTCACAACTTCCCTGATCCACCGCTGCCAGTCGTTTGCGGCAAAGCCGTCGAATTCCGGCTCGCAACAAAAAATCCGGTACATATCCGCGTTCTGCAAGATCGATGATTCTGGCAACAAGGTTCATTGGATGCTCCGGATTTGCTTGTCGTTAAGAGAGTTCTTCTGGATGTGCCTTAGGCAAAAACAGCTTCGCCGGCTTCAGTGAGGCCGTCACAAGCAATGTTGTTACTGCCCTGATACTCGTTGGCGGGATCCGTCGGACTGTGCTGCTTTGCGAAAATCATCTGTACATTGTTGACTCGTCGTTCCGCAAATGCGGCTTCGCAGTAGCAGAGATAGAAATGCCAGAGGCGGATGAAACTACTTGAAAAACCGAGTTCACGAACTTCATCGATACGGCGATGAAACGCATCGTGCCATCTTTGCAAGGTCAGGACATAGTGGCTGGTAATGTCTTCAAGGTGTGTGGTACGCATGTCGGTCGCACGACCGATGGATCGGTTGATTGCACTGATAGAAGGAAGACAACCGCCCGGGAAAATGTAACGACGAATGAAATCCACGTTTCGAATGTGGTGTTCAAAATTCTGTTCGCTGATCGTGATGCCCTGAATGAGCATCATGCCGTCATCGGCAAGTAGATCACTGCACTTACCGAAATAGGTGTCGTAGTACTGGTGGCCGACGGCTTCGATCATTTCAATCGATACGATTTTGTCGTAGGTCCCGCGAAGATCTCGATAATCGTTCAGGAGGATCGTAATTCGGTCTTCGAGGCCTGCTTTGCGAACAGCCGCTTTCGCGTAGTCGTGCTGCTCACGTGAAATCGTTGTTGTTGTGACCCGGCATCCGGTTGTTCCTGCGAGGTGAATCGCAAGTCCGCCCCAACCGGTTCCGATTTCAAGTACGTGGTCGGTCGGTTTGATCTGCAACTTGTGGGCAATCCGATCCATCTTGGCCAGCGACGCTTCATGCATTGAACTCGAATCTGTCGGGAATATCCCGCTCGAGTAGTTCATCGTCGGGTCGAGGAACAACTGGTAGAAATCGTTGCCGAGATCGTAGTGTTCATGAATGTTCTTCCGGCTGCCGCCGATTGTGTTCTTGCGCAACAAGTGGCTTGCGTAATGCACGGTGGTTCGGGCGCGGGACCACGTTTTCTCCAGCCCTGTGATCTCCCGCATGTTGCGGATAAAAATCCGGATGACATCGGTCAGGTTGTCGGTTTCCCAATGCCCGCGGATAAACGACTCCGCAGCACCGATCGTTCCACCGAACATGATCCGTGAATAAAAACCCGGGTCGTTGACAGTAATCTTTGCGCGCAATCCGTTTTCCGGGTCTGCGCCGAGCCTGGTCGTAGAATGCTGGTCATGAACGTCGATCAAACCGCCATTGAGATCGCTGAATCTGCCCAGCAGGCGATTGCGGCAGAACCTCTTAATGAGCGCCGGGGTACGACTGGCTGTTCCGGCAGTCGAGAAGCCAAGTTGCTTTCTGGCCGAAGACGCGTGAACACCGGCTTCAAACGCAAGGTTTGACATCACTTGAGCGGTTGAGAGTCGTTCAAGAGGCGCTGAAAAGTTTACGAAGTTCATTGGCTCACTAATGCTGATTGTTTACTGGTGACTGATTCAATGGCGGGCAGGGTTTCATCTGCCCCATGATTTTTCGGATGGGGTACGAAAGGCACACCTTTGAGGTAGAGTTTCAATGCCTGCCAGTAGATCCCCGCGAATGTCTTCCAACTCATCAACGGATACTGGACCATAACGCGACGAAGGCTTGCTGCTGAAATCTCTGTCCGCTGCATTCGCATGGCAACATTAAAAAAGCGATCGCCGTTACGGTAGTTGCCAATGGACACTGCAAGTCTTTCCGCTGGCTCGTTGAACCGCATGTCATAGGTCATATCGAGGTCCATGAAGGGAGAGACATGGAAGTCCTTGTTCAGTTGCCGGACTTCAAGCCATCCGTTGCGGCCACGATCACGGACCACGTAAATGTGTTGTTCACCCCATGGTGTGTTATTGACCTCGGCGATGACGGCCAGCAGATTCCGGTCGCCCGCGTCATAACAGTAGTAAAAGCTGACCGGCGTCATCGAAAAACCGAGATACCGCAGGTTGGTAAGTATCCGAATTGAACCAACGGGTTCTATGACGTCGTGGTTTTGAAGTGTTTCAATGACAGCGCCGCGAAGTTGATCGTTCCGTGATACTCCGTTGTGTTTCATGTGCCGCTTGCAATCAAACACAACGGATGGTTTGCCGGTAGACCAGAGCCGGTAGTCTTCAAAAACCTCGTCAATCTCGCTCAGGTCCAGACAGAACAGGCAGGCATCGAAGGAAAACTGATTCATTGCCGGTTTGCGCCGGCGATGAATGATGGTTCCTTCGAAAATGCAACTGTTCATGGTCTCTTTTTTCGCTCGAGGCGGTTCCTGAAGTGTGTTTGTAGCGTGAGCTGGTGTTTCGGGGCTTACCGGGCCGCATACGCAGGATTGGAAGCGGTATTGTCGAGTCCTGATTCTGATTCGTCTGTCAAACCGTCAAACCAGTCTGCAACTGCAATCGCGCTGTTGACTCCATCTTCATGAAACCCGTTGCCCCAGTAAGCGCCACAAAATGAACTGCGGTTGGCACCGATCAACTCAGCGTGACGTCGCTGCATCTTCTTTCGATTCAAATCGAAGGTTGGATGATGGTAAGTGAACTGTTCAATCACGTTTTCTTCACGAATTCTTCCGCTGTCATTAAGCGTGACGTTGAAAACGGTATCGGTTTCGAGCGACTGGAGGATGTTCATGTTGTAGGTGACCGTGGCCGAACTCGATGGTCCAACTGGATTGAAATAGTTCCATGCCGCCCATGCAGCGCGAGCTTTTGGAAGTACGTCCTCTTGTGTGTGCAGCGTCGCAATATTTCGCTCGTACGGGAAAGCCGAGAGTATTTCTCGTTCATTCCGCGTGGTTCCTTCCGAGAGCATTCGCAACGCTTGATCTGCATGGCAAGCAAATATGACATGGTCGAACTTCTCGTTCTCCAGAACGGCTCCGTCTGACGCACGCTGGCTCGAATCGAATGATACGACTACCTGATCGGCTTCGCGGACAACCGACCGTACCGGCGTGTCCAGCCGGATTCGATCTTCAAACGGAACAATCAGCTTGCGGACGTATTCGCGTGAGCCCCCCTTGATGACCCGCCACTGAGGCCGGTTGGTGACACTCAACAGGCCATGGTTTCTATAGAACTCAGCAATGAACTCGATTGGAAACTGTTCAAACTTCTCAAAGGGGCAGGACCAGATCGCAGAACCCATGGGCAGTAGGAACTGTTCAACGAACTGTCGTGAGTAGTTCTTGCGGGATATGAACTGTTTGAGAGTTTCAGATTCGTCGTAGTCGCGCGAGTCTCCCGATGCGGTGTCTCCGGATGCATTGCCGCCTGCGAAATCCGGAACGAGCTCTCCCGCTTCCCGATTAAATTTCACCAGGTCGTACAGCAATCTCAAAAAGCGCGGGTTAACAAGATTCCTCTTCTGTGCGAACAATCCTTTAAAGTCAGCTCCGCGGTATTCGAGGCCTGTTCTTTCGCACTTCACGCTGAAGCTCATGATCGTCGGCTGCGATTCAACCCCGAGTGAATCAAGCAGCTTAATGAAGTTCGGATACGTTCGATCGTTGAACACGATAAACCCCGTATCGATAGCGAAGTGTCTGTCTCCACAAAGGACATCAGCAGTATTCGTATGCCCCCCGGGATACGAGTTGGCTTCAAAGATCGTAATGTTATGGTGCGCGTGCAGGCGGTGAGCACAAACCAGACCCGAAATGCCTGCTCCGATAATCGCAATTTTCATCTCAGATTCCCTCCTGCGAACCAGCCGTATTCCCATTGGTTGTCGCACAATTCGTCGTGCAGGATTTTCGATTCATACGGCGAACGGCGGCTTGGTATCTCAACCGCGCGAAAATCCGGTAACCAAATGCCAATGCCTGCGAGATCACCGGCCAGCGACTAACGCTTGTCAGGCGATTCCAGCCAAGGCGGGAGTAAATCTGTCGGAAGACTTCGACCCCTGAAACCCACTGCGTTCCGCCAATTCGACCCTGGATAACGCGCATGAACTCGTCGCTTTGTTTGCCAAATTCTGATGCTTTGAAATCTGATTCAGCAATATCCACGAACACGATTCTGTCGTTGTCTGCTTTGTGTTTGAGCAAAGCGATCTCTCGTTTGCAGAGTGGGCAATCACCGTCGAAGAACACCTCGAGCTGCTTCGAATCTGCAGTTATTGAACGTTTTGAACGCAGATCGGCCGAATTAGAGGTCTTTCCGGTAGCCGATTGGGTTTGTTTCGCGGCGGAATTCATGGCGTTTTTTACTGTTAACCTCACCTGATAATCACGGTTCCGTCCAAATCATCCAGCATGTACTACCGTTTATTTCGAGGGTCGGTAACACGCGGATGCAAGAAAATGTCGCAATGCATAGTTTTAGGGTGTTGGCGAGTTCTGTTTGATCGCTAACGTCCTAAGCCTCTAAACGTTCAAGACGTTTAGTTGTCTTCGCTCGATTTTTACAGCCTCGTATTGAAACGTTCAAAGTGGGCATTTTATGGATGAAAATACGCAGTTCTCGCCGAGAATCGTCGCCAAAGCGATTGGTGTCAGTGAGTCATCTTTGAAAAGATGGTGCGATCAGGGCCTGATTCAAACATCGCGAACAGCCGGTGGACATAGGCGACTGAAACGTAGTGAAGTCATCAGATTTGTTCGTGAGCAGAACATTTCAGTTGCAGAGCCTGAGGTGATCGGTCTGCCGGCTCTAACCAACGGCGCGGCGGACAATGAAGAAGCTTTGGTCGAGCTTTTGCGCGATGCCCTGGTGAGCGGTAAGGAAGTCGTTGCCCGACAGTTGATCTTCAACTTGTTCGTTTCCGGCTGGGAACTGTACCGCATCTTTGATGATGTAATCGGCAGGGCATTTGAAATGATTGGTGAGATGTGGGAAGCCAATCAGATCGACATCTATCGCGAAAGGTACGCTGGTGAAATCACCATGAACGTTCTTCGCGAGCTCAGGGTAAATCTACCCGAAGTCAGTCCCGATGCTCCCCTCGCGATTGGCGCGGGCCTCAGCGGTGACCACTATTCTCTGCCATCATTGATGGTGGAGATGATGCTCCGTTCGCTGGGCTGGAAAGCACGCGCACTCGGGACAAACATACCGCTGGACTCACTGCACACCGCATCTGCAGATTTCAAGCCCAGACTGTTCTGGGTTAGTCTCTCGCATATTGAAACAGAGATCTATTCGCAGACCTCGGGCTTCACCCAGAGGTTCAATCGTTTTGCCGATACACTCCCCGCCGATACAGCGCTGGTGCTGGGTGGTCGAGCGATATCCCCGGAATTGAGAAGGCAATTGAGGTTCACTGTCTGTTTCGACAATATGAAACAGCTACATTCATATGTGGTTAATCCTAACCACTTCAAGGTTGCCGATTCGGCGCACCAGATGGACAACGGGGTGGTTAAACAGTCCCCCGTGGAATAACGGTTTTGTGCACCTAGTCGGAATACACGCAAAATAAAGGGAGTAATCAGGTGTTCGCTTCAAGATATTTGCCTAGAGGAATTGTTGCTTTGCTTCTGGCTCTGCCGGCGTTTTCCGCCACCATCGGGCAGGAGGTGGAACGGCAGGACGAATCAGCCGCAACTGCTGCTTCTCAGGATGGTGTTGCTGACTGGACGCAGTGGCGCGGACCGGATCGTTCGGGAATGCTTGAGGGCGCTGAATGGCCTGATTCCCTGAGTGATTCGACATTGACCGAAAAATGGTCGATTCCGCTTCAGCCCAGCTACAGCGGGCCGATCGTTGTCGGCGATCAGGTGTTCGTTACCGAGACCGTCGACAAGAAGATGGAAGTGGTTCGGGCGCTCAATCGTGAAACCGGCGAAGAATGCTGGAGCACTGAGTGGGAAGGCGCTATGAGTGTCCCGATGTTTGCTCGCCGCAATGGCAGCTGGATTCGATCGACGCCTTGCTACGACGAAGGTCGGCTTTATGTGGGTGGAATTAGAGACGTCTTTGTTTGCCTGAATGCCGAAACAGGCGAAGAGATATGGAAAAAGGACTTTGTTCAGGACACAGGAGCACCGGTTCCGACGTTTGGTTGTGTCTGCTCACCGATGGTCGATGGAGATTACCTATATGTTCAAGCAGGAGGCGGCCTGTGCAAGCTGGAAAAGGCCACGGGCGAGCTCGTGTGGCGTGCTCTTGCTGACGGTGGCGGAATGATGGGAAGCGCTTTTTCATCCCCGGTAATTGCCGAAGTATCGGGCAAGCGGCAGCTGGTCATTCAAACTCGGGAAAGCCTTTGTGGCGTGGAGATTGAAAACGGTGAAATATTGTGGTCAGTCGATATCCCGTCGTTCCGAGGCATGAACATCCTGACTCCCGTTGTCTTTGATGATGCTGTTTTCACCAGTACCTACGGTGGAACCACTCAGATGATTAACGTCAACACCTCCGGCGAATCGTTCGATGTTCGTCAACGATGGGAAGTCGGTGGGGAAGGGTATATGTCGTCGCCCGTCGTTATTGATGGACATGCCTATCTTGTGATGAAGAACCGGACCATCGCATGTTTCGATCTCGAATCCGGGGAAAGAAAATGGGCGAGTCCGCGTTTCTCGGAGTACGCGAGCCTGGTTTCCAATGGGAATAAGATTCTGGCTCTCGATTCGAGTGGCAAGCTGATCCTTTTCAATGCTTCTCCCGACAAATACGAGCAGCTTGATATTCGCGAGGTCAGCGATGACTCATGGGCCCACATTGGAATTCGTGGAGACCAGTTGTTCGTTCGTGAACTGAACGCGATGACAGTTTTTGACTGGAAGTCCGAATAGCAACCGGGGTGTACCTTCAATCAAAAAGGACCAGCCTGTTTTAGCAGGCTGGTCCTTGTTTTTTAGGTGCAATTCTGCGGTACAGTTTTACATCGAATCCAGTTTTTCAATGGCGCGAATCGCTGCGATAGCGTTTGTGGCTGAACCAGCCGCGCTAACGAGTTTTTTGGCATCCATGAGGATGTCAATGGAAACATGGCCATTGGCAGATGCTGCTTTCCGTCCGGCACCGGATGAAGGCCGGCCGGGTTTTCCGCTGCCGCGGCGTTTGGTCAGGCCTGCCTTTGACTTTACATTGGCTACCAGAGCCTCGCTTACCTTAATATTTTTTTTCGCCATCGCGGCTACTACTTCTTTTGCACTGGCAGTGCGATTCTTCAGGTAGTAATCGCGGATAATCTGTGATTTGTTAACTTTTCTCTTGGCCATTTATAGTCTCGTGTGGAATTGTCAGGCGGGTGTACAAGAGGTGAGAGAGCTCGAAGTTGATATCTGACTCATTCGTCCTGCCCCATCCCCCTCGCTTTTCTAAAGGCCACATAGTGTAATTGCCTTCCCCGGAATTGTAACGTCCAACGGCAATGACGCTTGAAAAATTGCCGATGTAGTACGATAACCCTCGGCGATTGTCATCCAGTGTCGTAATGTCGAATGATTTTTCAGTTGATTGCGATTTTCTAATGTCAGACGACTCTCCGTTCCGGCTTGAAATGTCTAACCGTTTTGTGCAAAGAACACTCCATTGCCTCGGTGTTAACGGTATGGATTTGTAACTTGTGCGTTATTCACAGTTGTTGGTTTCTGTCTGTTGGAGTTGACGGGTGAACCTCACAAACGCATAGCAACTCATTTTCGAACGTTTTGGTCCCGATTCCCCTTTGTTGAATTTTTGCAGGCAGCTAGTTTAGCGCAGCTGATCGCGTATTTAGCGCAATTGATCGCGTAGCAATGCTATATCCTTGGAGTGTTTTCAGATGTGCTCGATTCTTGGTGTTCTTGAAATAAAAAGCGATGTTACGACGCTTCGCGAACAGGCATTAGCGATGTCGCGCAAGCTGCGACATCGTGGGCCGGACTGGTCGGGGATTTTTGATTGTCCTGACGCAATACTCGCCCACGAACGCCTTGCGATTGTGGACCTGCAATCCGGCGCTCAACCGCTTTATTCTCCTGACGGAAATCTGGTTCTTGCGGTGAACGGCGAAATTTATAATCACCGTGAAATCCGTAAGCGCTACGAAGACAAGTACGAGTTTCAGACGAGCTCTGACTGTGAAGTCATTCTGGCTCTGTATGAAGAACTTGGCGCCGACCTCTTGAAGGAACTGAACGGCATTTTCGCCTTCGTACTCTATGACAAGAACAAAGGCACCTGGCTGATCGGCCGCGATCATATTGGAATATGCCCTCTCTATACCGGACGGGACGAACACGGCAATCTTTTTGTGGCATCCGAAATGAAGGCTCTCGTTGGAGTCTGCCGCAGCCTCAATGAGTTTCCACCGGGCAGCTACTGGGAAAGCGAGTCGCCGGAACCGGTTCGCTATTACGAGCGGGACTGGATGCAGTTTGCCAATGTCGAAAACGCGGAAACGGATCGCGAGGCACTGACCGAAGCACTTGAAGAAGCCGTAAAGCGGCAGTTGATGACCGACGTTCCCTACGGAGTATTGATTTCGGGTGGCCTCGATTCGTCGATTATCTCAGCGATCGCGCGCAAATATGTACAGCATCGTGTTGAAGATGACGGAAAATCGCCTGCATGGTGGCCGTCGCTCCATTCATTTGCGATCGGCCTGGAGGGCTCTCCGGACCTGGAAAAGGCTGCGGTTGTAGCAGAGCACCTCGGCACGGTTCATCACGAGTTGAAATACACGATTCAGGAAGGGCTCGATGCGATTCGTGACGTGATCTACCACGTGGAGACTTATGACGTCACGACGATTCGCGCATCCACGCCGATGTTTCTGATGTCACGGAAGATCCGTGCAATGGGTATCAAGATGGTACTATCCGGCGAAGGTGCTGACGAAGTTTTTGGTGGATACCTTTACTTCCACAAAGCTCCTGACGCGCGCGAATTTCATGAGGAGTCGGTTAGAAAGGTACTCGCGCTTAATCTGTTTGACTGCGCACGTGCCAACAAGAGCATGGCTGCGTGGGGCGTCGAGGCGAGGGTGCCGTTTCTCGACAAGGAATTTGTAGACGTTGCGATGCGAATCAATCCTCGTGACAAAATGTGCGGCGACGGACGAATGGAAAAACAGATCCTTCGAGACTGTTTTGGAGAATTACTGCCGGAAGAAGTTGCCAATCGACAAAAGGAACAGTTCAGCGACGGCGTCGGCTACGGCTGGATCGATACGATCAAGCAGACTGCTGAAGAGCGGGTATCGGACCAGCAGATGGAATCGGCAGCATACAGGTTTCCGTACAACACACCGGCGACCAAAGAAGCGTACATGTTCCGTGAAATCTTCGATGAACTGTTTCCTCTGGAAGATGCGGCGAAATGTGTGCCCGGAGGGCCATCTATTGCTTGCTCATCAGCGAAGGCGATCGAGTGGGATGAGTCATTCAAGAACAGTGCCGACCCGAGTGGAAGAGCGGTCAAAGGCGTGCATGACGATGCCTACGACGGCTAGATTTGGGAAGCGTTAGTTTTCGTGGCACAGGGTGATGGAGATTAAGTCCCGCGAACAAAAAGCGGCGTCGCCTGAGTGGATAAAACCCCTTCAGTCCTGCTCGTCGGACAATTACCTCGTCGGACAATTACACAGCGTAGTTTTGTCAATATGGTGCGACACATTGTTTCTGCGGGGCTGGAGTCCGTTTTCTACCGATCACCGACTCGGTTAAGGCGACTTGAAGATCATCTCGATCCGGCCCCCTTCATTGAGTTTTTTTTTTGATGCAGCCGTAGACTTCTTCACCGTTTTTTCATGCAGGAAACGGCAGCTAATCATATAATCGGCTCGTTAAAGAACCTGACACCCAATGGAGACAAGACATGAAACGTGTTCTTGCTGTTTTGTCAGCAGTTGCCATGGTTGCTATTTCTGCAACCAGTGCGAATGCTCAGACAGTTATCGCTGCCGAAGATTTTGACGGTGGCGCTTTGAATTTGATCAGTGGTTTCACAGTAATGGACAACCTCGATGGCGGACCGGGCGACTGGTACGGAATCGGAGCTCCTGCTGCATGGCCGCAAGTTGATGCGATGGGCGACCCTGATCCGCCGTTTGGACTGATGGACGTTTCTGCGACGTCTTTCCCCGGCGACAACGAAGGTATCCTCAGCGACGTTGAGTCCGACCTGAATAACACACTGTTTGTTATTTCTGATACCCGCAAATGGGGCGATGAAATGATGCCGGTGGTTAACAGCTGGACTTTCGACATCTCTTCAGCGACGGGTCCACTCAGTTTGTGCATCAACATGGGGCAGCAGTCCCACGGAGGCTCGTTCGGCGGATTCAATGCTGGATCAGTTTTGTTTGAATACAGCATTGACGGCGGACCATTCATGACCGCGTTCGACTGTGCTTCACTTGATGTGACGGGCGGAACGTTTGTTTATCGCAACATGGATGACGGGACCGACCCTGATGAAAACTTTGTCTGCAGTGTTTCCGGCGACGGTACTGTAACCAAGATTTCTGCTGAAACAGGCCTTCCTGCCGCAGATACGATCTGTGACAAATGCCCTCCGACTGGTTCTGCGAACGCAGGAACTCTGGACAAGTTCGTCACCGACATCGTAGGAAACGGAAGCACGCTTGAGTTGCGGATGTCTGTTGCGGTCAACTTCGAAGTATTCGCGTTCGATAACATTGAGATTATCGAAACCGTTGCCGGTGGTCCTGTGACTCCGGACACCGCGACTGTCAGCCGCGGAACATACACTGCCGGTACAGCAGCTGATCTTGCGACCAGTGACAACTCGGACTTCAGTGGCGTTCGCAGTTCGACTGACCTTCAGGCAATCGTACAGGTCGACGTCAAAGGCACCACCAACGTTGCGACTCCTGCCAGCTTCGACTTCGTCGTGGAAGGCTCGGTCTTTTCTCGCGGTGCGGTAACGCAGCAGGTTTTCCTGTATGACTACGTAAACGACGGCTTCGAGCTGGTCGATACACGTCCTGCTCCGCGGAACTTCGATGCAACGGCAACGATCGTTCCGACGGGTGATCTTTCCCGATTCGTTCAGCCCGGAACCGGTTGTGTTGAGGCTCGTATCCGTTACCAGGCCGCTGTTCAGCGAGCTCAGTATGGAGCCAACATCGACATGACAATCTGGAACATCAACTAGGTTTCAGGTCTGATCAGACTAAAAAATGAAAAGGCGGGACCGGTTTCGGTCCCGCCTTTTTTGTTTCCAAATCCTGCGGTTGGCGCCACAAGTAAGACTATTACGGATGGAAAGAGTTGCCTAGTCGGCTACTGCTTCCGCTTCTTCCTGTTTGACGATATCCAGTCCCAGCTCGTCAAGCTGCTCAGCATCGACGAGGTTAGGAGCGCCGGTCATGAGGTCGGTGGCTCGCTGGGTTTTCGGGAAGGTGATGCAATCGCGGATGTTGTCGAGATCCGCAAATAGCATGACGATCCGGTCGATACCGAGTGCGATTCCTCCGTGCGGAGGCGCTCCGTATTGAAGTGCTTCGAGCAGGAAGCCGAAACGGTCGCGGGCGGTTTGTTCATCCATACCGAGCAGGCCGAAGACCATCGCCTGGATTTCGCTGTCGTGAATCCTGATAGTTCCACCGCCGGCCTCATAACCATTGATGATCAGGTCGTAAGCCTTCGCACAGGCTTTGCCCGGTTCAGTGCTCAGCTTTTCGACATCCTCATCAAGTGGCGCGGTGAACGGATGGTGCATCGCGTTCCACCGTTCGCCTTCTTCGTCATAGTCGAACATCGGAAACTCAACGACCCATGAGAAGTTCATCGCATTTTTGTCGTACAGTTCCATTTCGGCGCCGATACGTTTGCGGAGACCGTAAAGTGACTTGCAACTTACTGACCATGTGTCGGCGATGAACAGCAGCAGGTCGCCAGGTTCTCCGCCAAGCCGTTCTTTGAGCTCTGCAAGAACTTCCGGCTCGACGTTGCTGGCGATGCCACCACCAAGAGAGCCATCTTCGTCTACGCGAGTCCAGGCAAGGCCTTTGGCACCGAAATCGTCCTGAACAAATTTAGTCAGTGCTTTGATGCCTTTGTTGGTGTACTTGCTACCGCCGTCTTTTACGTTAATCGCCCTGACAAAGTTGCCGCCGTCAGCAACTGAGCGGAAGACGCGGAATTCAGTCTTTTTTGCAATGTCGGTGCAGTCCGCGATCTCCATACCGAAACGGAGATCCGGAGCGTCGTGTCCGAACCGCGTCATCGCTTCGTGGTACGTCATCCTTGGTAGTGGCAGCTGCAAATCGATATCGAGAATCTCTTTGGCCAGGTGTTTCATCAAACCATCGATCATGCCGATGATGTCTTCTTCATCAACGAACGACATTTCCATGTCGAGCTGGGTAAATTCCGGCTGGCGATCAGCGCGGAGGTCTTCGTCACGAAAACACCGCGCGACCTGAACGTACCGGTCGTAACCCGCGATCATCATGATCTGCTTGTAGATTTGAGGCGACTGGGGCAGGGCGTAGAAGTTCCCATTGTGAACGCGGGAAGGAACAAGGTAATCGCGCGCGCCTTCGGGCGTGGACCTGCCCAGGATTGGAGTCTCGATGTCAATAAAGTCGTTCCGCTCGAAATAGTCTCTGATCGCCTTCGTGATCTGGCTGCGTAGAACCATCGTTTTCTGCATCTGCGGGCGACGTAAATCTAGATAGCGGTACTCCAGCCGGATATCTTCGCCGGGCATTTCCGGCTGACCCGGGAGAAACGGTGGCGTTTTACACTTGTTCAGGATTTCAACGTTGGCCACGTGCAGCTCAATGTCCCCCGTCGGCATGTCGGGGTTTTCCTGACCGGTCGGGCGAGGCTTAACCACACCCTCAACTTTGACCACATATTCGTTGTGGAGGCTATCGACAGTTTCGAGTACTTCTGCTGGCGAATCAGGATTAATCACGATCTGAGTCCGGCCATAGCGGTCGCGGATCACGATGAACTTGCCCTGACCGAGATCGCGGATCCGGTCCACCCAGCCGCAAATGGTCACGGTCTGATCGGCATTCTCGATCCTCAGCTCGCCGCACGTATGGGTTCTAAGCACTTTTTATCCTGTCGAATTCAGGGTTTCCGGGGTGATTTTGAATCAACCAATATCGCAACAAAAGGCTGAGTCGAAAAGGCGTCGTCGGGTTCGAGATTGCACGGCGAAACACGGGTAAACTGTGCGGGTTTCTGTTCCCCGTCGGATTCCTGATTTTCTTTTTAACCGTTACGCCGAAGCGTCGTCTTACTTGCGGGGTTTAACTGAGAGACTCAACTTCCCTGACGCCGGCCTGAATCGTCGTGCTTGAAAACCTTGAACCATTCATCGACCGGGTGTTCCGATTTGCGCTATCGCTGTCGCGCGACCGGCATCTGGCCGAGGATTTGACTCAGGAATGCTTCCTGCGTGCGGTGCGGTCGGCGGATCAATTGAAGGACGAACTGGCAATACGGAGCTGGCTGTTCCGGATCACGCTCAATTTGTGGAAGGATTACTGCAAGAAGAAGCGGATCTCGTTTCATGAGGGTGATTGGGATGTCCCGGGGGCAGGTTTGCCGCCACTGGAAAGGCTTGTCCAGATCGAAACCAGGCAGTCGGCCATCGAACTGATGCAAACTTTGCCGGATAAGCAAAGGACCGTCCTGTTCCTAAGCGCGGTCGAACAGCTTTCCAATTCAGAAATTGCCAGCCTGTTAAACACGAATGAGAACGCAGTGAAATCCAGCCTGAGTATTGCCAGGAAACGAATGCGGGAATTGCGGGCCCGCCAAAAGCGAAGCCGTAAATTGAAAAACGAAGTCAAATGACAAAACGATGTGAACAACTTGATGCTTATCTCGAAGGCGAGCTGCAACGGGAGGCTCTGACCGCATTTGAGGATCACTTATCCGCCTGTGAAGCATGTCAGCATGAAGTTGAGCTTGCGCGGCAGTTGGAGGAAGAACTCGTCGGAGCATGGCAGCAGGTAGTTGTTTCGTCCGAACTGCGCGATTCGATTCTGGCGGCTGCAAAGCCATCGCCTGCACACGCGACTGAAACTAAGTCTGCTTCGTACGACAGAAGAAAATCTGTGGGTGTAGTTGCCGCACTTATGGCGACGGCCGCCGCGTTGACTTTTTTGATCGTCGCTCCTCAATGGGAGAACGGACGGTCAAGCGAAGAGGTGGTGAATCAATCCTCTCCGCTCGATGTTCCTGTGGCGGTCGAGAGGGGCGCCGAGCAGGTTCCTGCGGTTACGTTTCAGGCGACGGCACAGTCCGAGTCGAACATTATTGTGCCGCAGGTCAGCAACCAGCAATTCACGATCGTGCAGGTCTACCCCGTTTTGAATACAACAACTTTAAATACTGATCCCGAAGAGGCTGAAGATGAAAGAGTTGACTAGATATTTTTTCCTTCCGATGCTGGCTGTGGTATTTGCCTTGCCTGCCGCGTCGGTTGATGCTCAAGAGCAGCCCGTACTCGCGATGTTCGAACTTCGGCATCGCGAAGCGGGAGAACTGGCTGATATGGTTGTCAGCATTCTGGACAAAGACGAATTGAGCGTTCAGGTTGACGAAAGGGGCAACCGTTTAATTGTCGCGGCGAAGCGGGAAGTGATGGCTAGAGTTCGTGAAACGATCGACCTTCTGGATGTTATTCCTGAATCCTCGCGGCCTCCGGAAACCATGATTCGGACCTATCAGTTGGAGAATGCAGATGCAGCCCAGGTATTGGAGGTTATTGGCCGGTTGATTGTATTCGATGAAAACACGCCCGTCCGTTTGTCAGCCGACTACCGAACCAACAACATCATCGTATCTGGTACTCCGCCCGAGCTCGAGTTCATCGGAACATTGATCCAAAGGCTCGATGAGGAGTCGGAAAGTGCCCCTCTGGTCGAGCAACCAGCCGCAAGAACATACATGGTCCGTGTTACATGGTTGACTGATGGTGACGAGCTTGCGGACGAAGCAAACGATCTGCGGGCACCGGAGCAGCGACTCGTTCCTCTTGCCAATGCGTTAAGAACGTCAGGCACGCTGAAGGAGGCTGTCGCGGTAACAGATATGCAAACGGCCGTTAGTGTCTCAGCTGATACGATGGTCCAGAACAGCTTTATGAATGCGAGTTCGAGAGTTGCATCGGGTTACGAGGTGACTCTTTCAGCGAGCGGGCAAGTCAATCGGCTACTTGATGGACAGATACACCTTGATATCGAGCTGCAGATGTCAACGGGCCAGGCAAACACTCTTATCAATACGGCCGTCAGTATGCCGGTTGATCATCCGGTTGCACTTAGCGTCTCTGACGTCGGTTACTTCAAATCAGTGGCAGTCGTCGAGATTGTTGATATGCCGTAGTGACGTACGTTGATGATGCAAAAATCGTGGCGCGATAGCCGCGTTGTCTGACTCACGCCAATCTATTTGTGCTTACGAGCCACCCGCATGAGCCGACGGATTTCTTCCGAGCCAGCGCGGGTGGCTTTTTTCGCAACGGAAAAGGGCGATTCGCCCTTGTCGTTTTGTTGATGGCGATCGCTGCCAGCGGCAAGCAGTATCCGCACGGCTTCCTGACGTCGGGCCTGATGCTTGATTGTTGATTTGACGGTATCCATGAGAGCCGTGTTGCCGATGTTGTCTGGAACATTCACTTTCGCACCGGAGTCCAGCAGTATCTGCATCGGCACGGTGAACCCTGATCGTGCCGCTCGATGCAAAGCCGTCTTACCTTTGTGATCACGGAAATTGACATCGGCGCCGTCCGCGATCAGCTTGCGAACCTCATCCGTATTGCCACCGCGATCGCCGCGGCATAGATAAACCAGTTCCTCGCTGAGTGTTCGTTTGGAAGTTCGCTTCCCGCCGAAGCTGGAAACGACTTCGTAGAGTTCTCCGTCCGATGGAGTCGCATTAGGCGCCGTGGCCGGCGCGGCGCCGTTTTCCAGTAGCAGTTTCACCAATTCAGGGCGGTCGTTCGCTGCAATAGACAGCCAGCGTTCGAGTCCGCTGATTCTGGCCCCTGCTTCAATCAGATATCGAACCGTGGCAACGTTTCCACCTCGAAGTGCGTAACACAGCGGCGTTGCCCATGGAGCGTCTTCGAGTACGAATTCCAAACCGGCATCATTCTTCGGAGCCATCTCTGTTTGGGGATGACCTTCGTCGAGCAGGTCCGGAGTCTCCGCCAGTAATTGCTTTACTTCATCGAGTTCTCCGAGGAACGCCGCTGTGTGAATGTCGACCAATGCGCCTTTGCTCAGCAGGAAGTCAGCTACATCGTGACGCTTCTTGAATCGCGCGATGCAGTAGCAACTGATTTCGACAAAGTACGGTGTGTAGTGCGAGCCGCAGGCGTCGATGTCGGCGCCACGTTTGACCAGATATTTCACCATTTCCAGTCGACCTTTGTGCGCGGCTTCCCACAGCATCGTCCGACCGTGCGAGCCGACTTGGTGCAGCCACTTCGGCCGCGCCTTAAGGATAGCTTTGACTCGGTCCAGATCACCACCAGCGGCCGCAGCGACTCCAATTTTCAGAAAGTCACCCCAGTTGCCGGTGAAATTGATGGTATTGCTGGGGGGCGTCATATCTGATGCTCACAGGGATGATGCTCTCAGACGTCCGATTCTGCAACCGTTTGCGTCCCCAGCTCGATCAGCCGCGTTGCTATCGACACCGGATCAGGATCAGTCGTCGCGGATTCGTCGAGGTCGATCATGCGACATTCGCTCAAACCGCGGAACCACGTCTCCTGATGACGGGCAAAGCGGCGAGTCCGCACGCGAACTTTTTCAACGGTTTCTTCGCGGTCGCGCTCGCCAGCGATGTGCTCCATGACTTCCCGGTAACCGACAGCCTGCGAAGCCGTGTGGCTCAGCTCGTTCCATTTGTCCAGCAACGACTGGACTTCTTCGATCAATCCGTAGTCAAACATCCAGTCCACACGCACTTCGATGCGTTCGTGAAGGATCGGGCGCGGATGACGGAGCGTGAAGACTTTGACCTGATCTTCCGGCAGGCCCTCATCGAACTGCATCTGGAAATGGGAGATCGGCTGACCGGTTTGTTTGAATACTTCGAGAGCTCGAATCAGCCGGCGGCGATCATTGGGGTGCAGCTTGTGAGCCGCAACGGGATCGACGTTCTTTAAACGTTCGTAAAGATGCTCATTGGAAACATCAGCCAACTCGGCTTCCACCTGTTTGCGGAATTCCCAGTCAGCAGGTGGGCCGTCAAACATGCCGCGAAGCAGAACTTTGAGATACAAAGCGGTACCGCCGACGATAAGTACTTCTTTGCCACGCTGCCGAATCTCCGAGATCTTTTCCAGTGCCGCATCGCAATACTGCGAAACGCTGAAAGTCTCAACAGGATCGCAGATGTCGATCATGTGATGGGGGATCGTAGAAAGCTGCTCAGATGATGGCTTAGCTGTGCCGACATCCATGCCGCGATAAATCGCCATTGAATCAAGCGAGATGATTTCGGCATCCAGCAGTTTTGCCATTTCGATACCGACGGCAGTCTTGCCGCTGGCGGTGGCGCCGGTGAGGTACCAGCAATCAATAGCCGGATTTCCGGCGTCTTCGTTCGTCATTGGTTCCAATCAAAATCAATTGCGGATTTAAAGTCGCTGCAATTTTAGATGTCATTATTGTTTCCAACCGGAATTGTTCCAAGGGCGCAACGTGCGTGAGCGGACACAGCCCTAGGAAGCACAAAACAAACCACGAACAGATTTCAATTCATAACCCGACGCGTAAGCGAGGGGGCTTTGCCTGAGGATCATGCCCCTCGATTACGCTTCGGGTTACTATTTTGTGCGATGCCACAACTGGCTACGCCCAGATGTCAAATCCGCGTGAAGGAGCAAAATCAAAATAGTAGCTTCTTGCCCTTGACTCTCTAGGGTAATGCTGTACCCTAGAGGGGCAAGGGTAGAGGCCCCTGCTGAATTTCGTGTTTGCTCGACCAATGATATGGCAAAGAAAACTCCAGACCTGCTTTCAGGCACACTCGAATTGATGGTGCTGCGACTGTTGACCAAGCGATCAGAGCATGGATTTGCGATCGCACGACTCATCCAGAGCCGCAGTAAAGATGTGTTGAAAGTCGAAGAGGGCACCCTCTATCCGGCTCTTCATCGGATGGAGAAGAAAGGGTTGCTCGAATCGCACTGGGAGCAGACGCCGGCCAATCGCAGAGCCAAGTTCTATTCCTTAACGGATCGTGGCCGGAAGGCACTTTCAGAAAAGCAGAAACAGTGGAAGCAGGTATCAGCTGCTGTAAACCAGGTGCTGGGGGTACAGACGTCATGATCCACAACGAAGCCAACGCGCCGCTGCCTGAACAACCTCGTCGCCGGACTGTTGACGCCGTCGAAGAAGAGATTGCTTTTCATCTGGCTTGCTCGGCCGACGAACTGCAGCAGGGCGGCGTAAGTGACCGAAGCGAAGCCGAAGCGATTGCTCGAAAGCGTTTTGGCGATATCGAAAAGATTCGTCTAACTTGTCTCAAACTCGCGTGGAAGGAAAGACTCATGGAAAAAGTGACTTCACGACCAGTCCTTAAGTATGCCGCGATTGCCGCGGGAGTCGGTATCGTCCTGTTCGCTGTGTTGAGTGTTCGCGCTCAGATGGCGATGGCGGAAGAGGCGTACATGCGCGCTCGACATGCCGAAGCTGAAGCTCGTCAGGCAATGCTCGAGGCGTCGCAGGCCCGAGAAGAAAGTGCCGCTTTGAATCACATTCTGCTGGAAGCTCTAAGCGGAGTCGATCCGGAATCACCTGATCTGGCTTTGACGGTAAGAGCCATCCTAGCGACGGCCTCTACGAGGCTGGAAAGTGAGTTTGCTGACGATCCGGAAATCCTTGAACGACTTACCTCGGCGATCGAGGATGCCCGAACAAGTCTGCAACAGCTAGACGAGTTGGAACGCAGCAACTCTTCTTCCATTGAATCAGCTCCTGATCATGACGCGGAAATTGAGCGAGACCAATAAGTCCGGGAGTTAAGTCCGAATGGTCAGTCAGACAGGTATGCCAATCACTCGGCTTCGATAGGTCGGCCAGTAGACCAGGCCTTGTCCTTGTCCCTGTCTGTCCTTGCCCTTGCCCTTGCCCTTGCCCTTGCCCTTGCCCTTGCCCTTGCCTTGGTACCGAATCGCCTTGTGATTGATCTAAACGGGTCGCCAAGGGGCAGAACATTTATTGGCCACGGCGACAGCCACCGGTTGGAATTTGCGACTGCTGAACAGGCCCGAAGGGCCGGCACATACACTGCCGGTGGCGTCAGCCACCGGTCAACGGACAATAGCAACCAAGGCCTGAAGGGCCGACATAACAATCACCCTGAAATTGTGTCGGCCCTTCAGGCCTTGTCAGAAATCTCAAATGGCAACCGGTGGCTGGCGCCACCGGCAGTTGTTGTATCGGCCCTTCGGGCCTACTCTACTGTTTGGTCTCTGTTGGCAATCGGTGGCCTCATTCACCAGTCAACTACTTTGATACGTGGCTAACAAGGAAGACAGTAACCGGGAAAGACAGTAACCGGGAAAGACAGTAACCGGGAAAGACAGTAACCGGGAAAGACAGTAACCGGGAAAGACAGTAACCGGGAAAGACAGTAACCGGGAAAGACAGTAACCGGGAAAGACAGTAACCGGGAAACACG
>JBCCFB010000081.1:0-23555 GCA_039029995.1 Planctomycetota bacterium | reverse complement strand
TTCGAGAAAGTATGCCTTGCCATTCATCACGCTCATCAACGCGGCATCCTGCATCTTGATATCAAACCGGGAAACCTGATGATCCAGACCGTTGACGACGCGCCTGTTCCAAAAGTCATTGACTTTGGAATTGCGGAGCGAATTGAGACGGCTCAGGAGAACCTAGAGGAAATCAAGGAACCTCGGGAGCAAGGGCCGGAAGCAGATTCCGAATCCGGAGCTGCAGCCCGTTCGGCCGAACGGGCAAGCAGCAAAATCACAACCTTTGCCGGAACGGGCATAACGGATTTGTTGAAACCTGAGCCAAGAGCAATCGTGGGAACACCCCGCTACATGAGCCCCGAACATGCGAGCGATGTTCATGGAAAACTGGACGTGCGATCGGATGTCTATTCTCTCGGAGTCGTTCTGTATGAACTGACGGTCGGGGCATTGCCACTGAAACCTGACGAGCCCTCCAGCACCGAACATCATGACATCCTGGCGATGATCAGAGAGTCTGAGTGCGTCGAGCCTGTTCGCGGCTGGGATAATCACTACGTAGTTGACGCCAATGAGTTTTCGAGACGACGAAGCCAGTCGCCCGCGGCAATCCGTAGGATCCTAAGCGGGGAGTTTTCAGCAATCCTCATGAAATGTCTTAAAAAAGATGCCCAGGATCGCTATGAGAGTGCTGCTGCGCTGGCTCGCGACCTTCGAGCCTACCTCGAATTCCGTCCATTGGACGCTGTTGAGCCGACACTCCGTTATCATGCGGGCAAACTGTTTCAACGTAACAAGGCGTTGTTTTCGACCGTTGCAGCCGTTGCAGCCCTGATCATCCTGTTTGCGATCACAGCATCCGTTCTAGCCGGTAGCAACTCACGATTAAGAGTTCTTGCAGAACAAAGAGCCGATCGACTCGATTCGAAAAGCAGTGAACTGGAAGCTGCGAACCGGCAACTGGAAAGTGCTTTGTCTCGCGCTACATCAGCAGAATCTGAAATGCGTGCCGTCGCGGATCTGAAGCGAAAGAATGCTGCCATCGAGCGAGCCGTCAACCGGTACTCTCTACTGGCGATCTCAAGGTCAGCGGAGAACGGTTTTACGATCAATGCTGATTCAGTGCTTCCAAGGTTTGATTCCGCAATCGTTGCCGCGCCTTCGTCATCCCATGGCGTCAGGAATCAATCAGCCCCTGCCGTAAGAATTCAATCATCGTCTGGTGAAAGCGATCAAGCGGTGCAGAATCTGAACGTGATGGGGACGCCTGTGGCCATCTCAAACTCATCTGCCTCCATTCAGACCACCGTTAAACCTTTTGCACCGTCAGGTACGCTCCTCGAAAACGGTCTTTCTCTTGCGAATTACCTGGACGCGGTGGTCGGCGTTTTCGGCGGGTCGATTGAAGAGCTGCAGCCATTGGTCCTTGAAGAACTACGGCGCGAGTTTGGGGAGGTGCACCCGATATATCTCGAATACCTGAATTCACTAGCTGGCCCGGCAGGCGACATTGGTGAATAGTTCCCCTGAATTCAGTTACGGCACCTCGTGGTTCATGCGCCCGGCAAGCCACGCGCGAGCAAACCTCCATCTTCGTTCGACGGTACTGAGGCTGGTGTCGAGGCAATTGGCAACGACCTGCATTGAAAGTCCGGCGAAAAACCGCAGCTTTACCAGTTCAGCAAGTTCCGGCGACTCGGATTCAAGTTCGTGAAGGTGTCTTTCCAGATCCAGCAGTTGGTCGGGGTCGACCGATCCTGAATCTGCGGCTTGATCGTCAACCAACTCAAGCCTTGCCATTTTTCCTCCTCGTTTTTGCCGGCCACGAGCGCGAGCGGAGTCTACCAGCACCCGACGCATGCTTTCCGCGGCGGCAGCAAAAAAGTGGCGACGGTTCTGCCAGCCCAGTTGTTTTCCATTGGTTAACCTCAAGTAAGCTTCATTGACCAGTGCGGTTGATTGAAGCGTATGGTCGCTACGCTCGGACCGCATCTGGTTTTCCGCCATCGATTTCAATTCATCATAGACATGCTCAAACAGTTCGTCTTGAACATGCCGTCCATCGTTGATGTCACCGAGGATCTCTGTAATTTCACGGGTCAACGTCCAGGGCCTCGCAAGGATAATTGTGAACGCGTAAGTGCTTAAATGTCTAAGTACATTACAGACGTTCGAAATCCGGGTGAATTCAGATTCAACTACTGTGTGTCACAAGTCGTTCAATTTGCAGTTTTTGCAGGGGCAAACGCGATGCGGCTGGTGCAGTTAGCCCGTGTTCAGTTAGCCAGGGTTCGATTGTAAGGGTGAAATTCTCGCTGACGGCTGAGGAAGTTCATGGGACTCAATTTTCGAAAAAGATCAGGCTAGGCATTTACCCGGGGATATAGACGGAGGAATCAAATGTTCACCTGTACATGACTGTCAGGCATGTTGGTAGTTGTATTTAGTAGCCATTGAACGGTTTCAAAATCACAGGCTTTCGAGTTCGCTGGTGGAGTATCTCCCGTGAAATCCTTCACCGGAGTCTCGTTTGACCTCAGCTACGCTACTCGTAATCACGTGCCGCGCTGTGTAAGAGGTATACTGGAGGAGCCTCGCAAGGTATGACCCGCATGAAAACTCCAGCATCAACAACAAGACCGGCTCACCGCATGGCATTGGCTTGTCTCTCGGTGATTTGCTGCATTATTGCCGGCGCGATTTGCGAGCTGAGCCTGAACGAGGCGAAAAGAGTCGGGGCAGTTTCAATGCCTTCCTCCATCAGTGTTCGAAACGTTGTTGACGTTTCGACCGCCCAAAGCATTTCAAGCATCGATGCGGAGGCCATCTATCAGGAGAAGTGCGCTAGTTGTCACGGCGCAGATGGCAGCGGCAATGAAGACGAGTACGATGAGCCGCTCTGGGGAGATCTAACAGTCACAGAACTGACTCGCGTGATCAGCGAGACGATGCCGGAGGACGACCCCGATTCGTGCACCGGCGAAGAAGCACTCGAGGTTGCCCGGTACATTTACGAAAAATTCTATTCGCGAAGCGCTGCCCAGACGCGAGGGTTCGTTGCTCCGCCGCGCGTACAGCTGCAACGTCTTACGATTGCCAGGTATCGCAATTCGGTTGCTGATCTGCTGGCTGCTTTCTCACCGGCAGGAATGCAACAGAGGGATTTCAGTGAGGCGGCAAGAGGCTTGAATGGAATCTACTATCAGTCCGACGGAATGAACAAAGCCGAATCAGAGAAGCTCAGGCGCGTCGATCCTGCCATCGACTTCGACTTTGGAAACGGCAGCCCGGCTGACGGAATTTCGAGTGAACAGTTCTTTGTTATCTGGAACGGCGCTTTCGAAGCACCACACACCGGCTACTACGAGTTCAGGATTTCTTCACCTAACGGATTCAAGCTCTTTATCAACTGCGATCCCGAGGGCGTGCATGGAAAGCACCGCGATGACTCGTCAAAGCGTCTGCAGGTGCCGTTGCTCGATGGCTGGGTCAGTTCCAGTGAAATGCGTGAGCTCAGCGGTCGCGTTTTTCTTCTAGGGGGAAGAACGTATCCCGTTCGACTGGAGTTCTTCAAATACAAAGAGGCGTCGTCCTCGATTCGATTGGATTGGAAACCTCCACACGGGGTCTGGGGTCCGCTGGACGAACAGAACCTGGTGGCAGAGCTGGTTCCTGCAACATTTGTCATCGATACGCCTTTTCCAGCCGATGACCGGAGCGACGGATACGAACGAGGAACGTCTGTTTCGAGCCAGTGGCTTGATTCTATCAGTCAGGCGTCCGTCAGCGTTGCAGACGCCGTCGTGCAGAGGCTGCCGCTGTTTCTCGGGAACAATTACGCAAACGAGGCAGGCCGTATTTCGGCGAAGGACTTTGTTGTGAGGTTCGCGCGTCGAAGCTGGCGACGGGAATTGTCACCGGACGAGAAGCTGTTGTTTGAATCGGTTTTTGAGGTTGAGGAAGACGTCGATGCGGCGATCCGTCGGGCTGTCGTGATGGCGCTTTCATCGCCTCACTTCCTCTACACCAATCTGCCTCGCGAAGCGGGCGCTGATGAAACGGCATCCAGGCTTGCGCTGACTTTGTGGGATTCAATTCCTGACGGGCAGTTGCTGGCCGCGGCAGAACAATCGGCGCTTGCGACAGAGCAGCAGCTGCGAGAACAGGCTGCGAGGATGCTGAATGACCCTCGAGCCCGGGCAAAGCTGAGCGGCTTCTTCGAGCACTGGTTGGAAATAGGCCATCGCGATTTTTCGAAGGACAAGCAGCTCTATCCTGATTTTGACGAAGAGGTGATCGCCGATCTGCGATTATCCCTTGAGTTGTTTGTTTCGCGCGTCGTCTGGAGCGAGACTTCTGACTTTCGCGAATTGTTGCTGGCCGATTATCTGCTTTTAAATCCGCGGTTGCGGGAACTATATCCGGGCGAAGGAGAGGCGACTGCACAGGAGCCATCCACCGCGTTTGAGCCGATTGTGTTTGAATCCGAAGGTCGTGCGGGCGTGTTGACCCATCCTTATTTGCTCAGCGCGTTTGCATATCACAACAACAGTTCGCCCATTCATCGCGGTGTCTTTCTGACTCGCAACATAATGGGGCGTTCGATCCGACCGCCTCCCGAAGCTGTTGCGTTTGAGGAGAGTGAGTTTGCGGCGAACCTGACAATGCGGGAGAAGATAACCCAGTTGACCCGTGGTACTGCCTGTATGTCGTGCCACTCAGTGATCAATCCAATGGGTTTTGTGCTCGAGGAATTCGATGCTGTGGGACGCCTTCGAACGATAGAAAATGATCAGCCAGTTGATACCGAATCCGACTACACAGCTGCTGATGGCACGACAATTACCATTCGAAGTGCGCGGGAAGTCGCTGAATATGCGGCGCTGAGTCCTTCGGCTCACCGTGTGTTTGTCGGCCAGTTGTTTCAACACTTGACCAAACAGAATCTGTCTGCATTCGGCCCTGACGCAGAAGATAACCTGATGCGTTCATTCGAGCAGAACGAGTTCAATATTCGCGAACTGGTTATCGATATGGCTTTGCTTGCTGCTTCAGGAAACAATATTTCGGATGATGAAGCGAACAGTGAATGATAATATGAAAACCAGAAAAAATACAAGCCAGCGCAGACTAGATCGCCGACGGTTCGTTCGTGAAGCCGGAATCGGCGCGGGGCTGTTTCCGTTCATTGCCGGACTGCCGTCTTTGCGCGATATCGAGACACCGGCCGCAAGACCTCGCAAACGCCTTGTAATCGTTTTTTCACCCAATGGAACTCTTCCGGGCGAGTTCTGGCCTGACAATTTCGGTGACGATCAACCGCTGCAATTCAAGTCAATGCTGTCGGCGCTGGATCCATTTGCGGATCAGACGCTTATGCTCCATGGAGTGCATAACAAGATCCGGGGCGACGGCGACAATCACATGCGCGGCATGTCGTGTTTGTTGACGGCTACTGAATTGCGGTCAGGCAACATTCAAGGTGGCTCGGACGCGCCAGCCGGCTGGGCCAACGGGATTTCCGTCGATCAGGAAGTACGTAATTTTTTTCAAGCGAATCCGGAAACCCGTACACGATTCGGCTCTCTTGAGTTCGGCGTGGCGGTTCCCAATCGGGCTGACCCGTGGACGCGTATGGTTTATTCCGGTGCCGATCAGCCTGTAGCTCCGATTGACAATCCGGCTGTGATGTTCCGCAGGCTTTACGGAGGCGGACAGGATCGCGAGTTGGTTGGCAGTGTGCTCGATCAGGTCAAAGATGATCTGAGACGCCTGGAATCAAGCCTCGCAGTTGAAGACAGGGAAATGCTGCTTCAGCACATGCAGCATGTGCGCGAACTGGAAAACGGAATCGAGGCAGCCGCGCAACAGGAGCGACTTCAACATCCTGAGCCGGAAATTGATCCTGAGATTGAGCTGGTCAATGACAACACGCCGGACATCAGTCGGATGCAGATCGATATGATGGTTAACGCCCTGGCCAATGATCTGACTCGTGTCGCGACTCTCCAGTTCATGCGCTCGGTCGGGCAGGCGCGCATGCGCTGGCTGGATGTCCAGGAAGGTCACCATTCTTTGTCTCACGAACCCGATGACAACAAAGAAGCGTACGAGAAGCTCAAGCGGATTAATTCGTGGTTTTCCGGTGAACTTGCCTACCTTGCTCGCCGTCTTGCTGAGACGCCTGAGCCTGGAGGAGACGGATCGAACATGCTGGATAACACTCAGATCGTCTGGCTCAATGAGCTCGGTAAAGGCAATTCACATTCGCTGAACAACATCCCTTTCATGTTGATCGGCGGTGGTTGCGGATTCCGGAACGGTCGCGCCCTGGAACTTGGTGGTCAGGCCCACAATCGCCTCTGGCTTTCGATTGCTCACGGGCTGGGGCACGACAGACTCGAAACATTCGGTACCGCAAGACACTGTGCCGAGGGGCCGTTGGCACTGAATTAGTCGAGATTCCGCCATATTGGTGGGGAAGGCTTTTGTCGTTGCTGGAAAAATCGCTGTCACAAACAGCAACCTGCTGTTGTATGTAGTGTGAGCGGCCCATTACCCGAATACAAAAAGTATACTGGATCGGGATTTGAGCCTGAGTAATTGTCGAAGCGTCGAACTTGAATGGAACCCATGAAAAGATATTTTTGCTCTGCGATTCTGGTTGTTGCCTGCGGTCTAACCGGACTGCTTAATGTCTCACCCGTCTCTGCGCAGGATCGAGTTGAACGTGGAGTTCTGGACGCATCTGACACCACCCTCGACTCCGGGGAATATGCTGACATTTACGATTTCCACGGCGTGGCGGGACAGCAGGTGTTGATCGATCTGCGCTCGACGGAATTCGATCCGTATCTCATGTTTGTCATGCCGGATGATGAGCAACTTGAGAACGATGACTTCGAAGGAAGTGAGACTCGTTCTGTCATTACAGCAGTTCTTCCTGCAACAGGTAGCTACCAGATCTACGTGACATCGTATGAGGCGGGACTGATCGGGAACTATGCGATGCAGGTGACAACGGTCAATAGCGATGGACGAACGATGAACGTCGCCCCCCAGCCGGTTCGAACTGAACGAGGACGGCTACAGCCTGGAGATGCAACCCTGACTTCAGGTGAGTATGTCGATAGCTATCCATTTCAGGGTGCTCGTGGTGACAAGGTTTCGATCAGGATGCAATCCTCTGAGTTCGATCCCTACCTGATTTTCAAACTACCCAACGGCGAACAGCTTGATAACGATGACTTTCAAGGCGACGCATCTCGGTCGCTGATTTCGATCACGCTTCCGGAGACGGGAGCCTACGAGATTATGGCAACTTCGTATGAACCGAATCTCGTGGGAAACTATGTCGTTGAGGTCGCTCACATGGTGGCTCAAGGGCAAGGCGGGGCTATGGTTCCGGAGCCGGGCGGCGTTGCCCCTGCTCCGGGTGGTGTAGCACCACCGCCCGGAGGCGTAGCACCGGGTCCCGGTGGAGCACCGCGAGTCGAACGTGGGCAGCTTGTTCCAGGTGACGAGACGCTCACGTCCGGTGAATACGTGGACAGATACGATTTTCAGGGAGTTCAGGGAGAACTTGTCACCATCGACATGCGATCCTCCGAGTTTGATCCCTACCTGATTTTCACGTTTCCCGATGGGGAACAAGAGGACAATGACGACTTTGAAGGTGATGCGACGCGCTCTGTCATTTCCATGACGCTTCCGCAGACAGGTGCCTATCAGATTCTCGCAACTTCGTACCAGCCGAACCTGACAGGTAACTATTCAGTTGAGATTTCCAGAGGCGGCGCCTCGGTGGCACAAAACTCGGTCAGGAATGAAGTTGGAAGCCTGGCTCAAGGTGATGCGACACTGCGATCGGGAGAATTCCGCGACACCTATACGTTTACCGGCTATCCCGGTCAAAGAGTCAACCTCGATGTGTTCTCATCACAATTCGACACTTACCTTGTTCTACGTGCTCCGTCAGGAGAACAATACGAAAACGATGACGCAGAGAATGCTCCGGGGCACAGCATCGTTGATATGAACCTCAACGAGTCCGGCACGTGGGAAGTGTGGGTGACGTCCTATCAACCGGGGGAATCCGGGAATTACGAGTTGTCGATGTCTTTCGGGGAATCAAACAACACTCTCGACGTCGAACCGATTGCGATCAACCAGAGGTTGATGGGTGCCCTTTCGAACAATGACTCGCAACTTCCCGAAGGTGAATTCAACGACGTATACGTCTTTGACGGTACTGAAGGCCAGTTGGTCAAGGTGCGGCTGGAGTCGGGTGAATTTGACACCTACCTCGGTCTTGTTGTTCCGTCCGGGGAGTCAATCGAGAACGACGACTTTGAAGGTGACACAAGGGCATCTCAAGTCGCGATCAGGCTGCCGGAAACGGGCCGTTACAGAATCGTTACCACGTCGTACTCAGCGGGCGAAACGGGTGACTACCGCCTTGCTTTGACCGAAGCAAACGAAAACGAAATTGCCAGTAACACGACGCCAAACGGTGGCGGACGTATCTACGGCATCTTTGTTGGAATCAGTGACTATGGAGGCCGTATCGGTGACCTGCAGTGGACCGCGACGGATGCTGCTTTGATTCGTGACGCTTTTGTTACAGGATGTGGAATGGGCGTCACCGACGGAATCATTCTGACCGATGCGGTCGCGACTTCAGCAGAGTTCCGCAATGCACTGGCAGAGATCGAATCAAAAATTACTCCGAATGACACGTTCGTCTTCTTCTTTTCCGGGCATGGCGGTCAGTACCAGAGAAACGACAGGCCTGCCAACGATGTCGACGGAATGGATGAATCTCTCGAATTTCGAGATACCGAAATTCTCGATGACGAACTTGCGGCGATGCTGGACCGTATTAATTCCGGTACGCAGTTGATTGTTATCGACTCGTGCTTCAGCGGTGGATTCGCGAAAGACGTTATATCCCGTCCAGGCCGAATGGGCTTGTTCTCGTCTCAGGAAGGCATGGTGTCCATGGAGGCTTCCAAGTTCCGTGCCGGTGGATATCTGGCCAAATTCTTCGCTGATGCCATCAAAAACGGCATTGCAGACACCAGTGCAGACGGTGCGCTTTCGCCGAATGAAATCGAGGACTATATCCGTCGCATGTATAATGAAGAGGCTATCAGTTCGTCGCGTGATATCGGATATCAGCGCCTTCGAGTTGATTCGGGCAGTATCAACCCGACAGCACCGATTTTGTTCGTCCGGTAGCGGACCCAGACTCAAACTAATCAATTCACCCTTCCGGAATTCCGGTGCACAGGATTCTCCGGGCGCGTTGACCCATTCCGCGTCCGCGGGAGCTTCCTGTTCATAATTCCTCCCCGAGGTCATTCATGATTCGCGCGCTAGTTTTAGCACAGCTTTGTTTCGCTTTCGCAATCTCTGGTCTTTCCGGTCATGGGTTTGCGCAGACTTTTGACGGCGTACTAGAGGCAGATGACGCTCAGCTTCCAGAAGGTGAGTACTACGATATCTACACGTTTGAAGTCGAACCGGGACAGGCAATGACCGCGCGCGTCGAATCCGATGAATTCGACACTTACATCATGGTTCGATCACCATCGGATCAATCCACAGAAAATGACGACCTTGAAGATAGCAATGCTTCAGAAGTGGTCGTGGACATCACCGAAGGTGGAACGTGGAGGGTAATCGTCACTTCATATGCCGGTGGAGAAACCGGCGAATACACTCTCTCCGTATCCTTTTCCGGCGAAGAAAGCTCTGGTGATCAAAGCTCTGATGAACAAAGCGGCGAGGAAGTAACTGAAGGCGAAAGTGGTCAGGAAGCCCCGGTCGAAGAAAGTTCGGAAACCGGGGAAATGGCTCAGGAAGAATCCGTCGAAGAAGATTCACATCAGGAAGAGGCTGCTACTCCGGAAGACCGTGGCGACTCGACTGACGAAACTGCTGATTCTGAAGGAGAACAGTCTGAGGATTCAACATCCGGGGACTCAACAGTAGAGACTCGCATCGAAGAGGGGGAACTGGAAGCCGGGGATCCCACACTCGATTCAGGCGAGTATTGCGACTACTTCCAGTTTGACGGGGAAGCCGGTGAACAAGTGACCGTCGACCTGAGAGCAGAAGGCTTTGACCCCTATCTGATTCTGGAATACCCCGGTGGTGACGAGCAACAGGACAACGACGACCATGCCGGCAGTCAGACGCGTTCATTGATTTCGATGACCCTGCCGGCGTCCGGAAGCTACAAGATCATTGTGACTTCCTATGCCGTTAATGAAGTCGGCTCGTATACGCTGACCATCACTCAGGGAGGCGAGTTCGAGAACGCCAACCGCACCGAGAACGGTACTCTTGAACGCGGTGATGATGAACTCGATTCAGGGGAATATGTCGACTACCACGTGTTCCAGGGCCGTCGTGATCAACGCGTTCATCTGGATCTGCATTCGTCCGAGTTTGACACCTACTTGATGCTGGTAACGCCGAGCGGTCGTCAATTCTTCAATGACGATGTAGAAGACCAGCCGCAACACAGCATCATTGATTCGTATCTGCCGGAAGAAGGGATGTATTCCATCGGCGTAACCTCCTACGAACCAGGTGAAGCAGGCAATTACGAGCTCAAGATCACCGTTGAAGACATCTCAGTTGAGGACATCATTGCCGTTGAACTGGGAGACGAAGTTGAGGCGACTCTTTCGGATGAAGACGCGCAGCTTGGAAACAGCTATGTCGACGTCTATTCACTTGAGGCTGAGGAAGGCCAGTTCGTGCAAGTGGATCTGATTTCACCCGAGGATGGCTCGGATCCCGAAATAGACACGATGTTGAACATTGTTGCTCCGTCCGGTGAGACGTTTTCGAATGATGATTTCGCCGATGGATCAACGAATTCGCGAATCACGTTCAGTGTTCCGGAAACGGGGCACTATCGCATTGAGGCGACATCTTATTCCGAGGGTGAGACCGGCCGGTATACCGTCTCGGTACGTGAACCTGACGCCATTGCAAAGGGACGGATCCGCGGTGTTTTCGTCGGAATCAGTGACTACGACGACAAGGAAAACTATCTGGAGTACTGCAACGCGGATGCGACCCGGGTTAGCAACGCCTTGATCGAAAACTATGGAATGGAACTCAGCGATGCGGTGATTCTGACTGATAGAATCGCAACGGTCGAAAATCTGGAAAACGTCCTCGATCGAATGGCCGAAGAGGTTGGCCCCGATGACACCTTTGTCTTCTTTTTCTCCGGTCATGCTGAACAGCAGAATTGCGAGCATCCTCAGGCTGCTGACATTGACGGCAATGACGAGGCACTCATGCTGGTTGACGGTAAGATGCTGGACGACACGCTTAATACGAAGCTGAATGCCATTGATGCTGCCGTACAGGTAATCGTTATTGACGCCTGTTTCGCCGGCGGATTCGCGAGGGACATCATTACCGAAGGTGACCGGATCGGCTTCTTCTCATCCGAGGATGATATTACTTCGGGGGTGGCGGAAAGCCTGAAGGCGGGCGGTTATCTCGCAAAATTCTTCGCGGATGCTTTGACTGATGGTTCGGCAGACGAAAACAACGACGGTGCGATAACCTCGATGGAATTGCGGATCGCCCTGCGTGACCTCTACCACAAGCATCGTCACGGGATGGACAATCAGGAGCTGGTCATCGACAGAGGAAATGTTGACGGCAAGACGATTCTGTTATTCCGTCGCTAACTGCTGTCCTGCCCTTTCTTGCCGATCGTTATCCGCGAGTCCGGGTGACGCTCGTGCCGACTGGTTCAATTACAGTTTCCAGGGCCCTTGAACGAATCAACATCTCGTTTTCCCGCGGTGTTCCAGTTACATTTCATGGACACCTTGAATGACACCGGGAATCCAGATGGCACGCTCAAAAAACAGGGACAAAGTCCGCAAAGGCAGTGGTCAGACGCTGGCTGAAAAAGCGGACAAGTTTGATCTCTATCAGAAATCGGTTCAGTCACCCGAACACGAAGTCGAGTTCTTTGAACAGGCGTTTCGTGAGTCTTTCAAACGCAAACCATACACGCTGAGAGAGGACTTCTGCGGCACATTCTCCGTCTGTTGCGAATGGGTGAAATCGAATCCACGGAGAAAAGCGATGGGAGTGGATCTCTGCGGGGATACGCTCCAGTGGGGCCGGGACAACAATCTTGCCCGTTTGACGACAAAACAACAGGAACGTGTTCGCTTGATCGAGCAGGATGTGCGCAAGCGCAATCGCCCTAAAGCAGACGTCCTTGCCGCGCAGAACTTTTCGTTCTGGATCTTCAAGACCCGCGACCTCGTGGTTGACTACTTCCGGGCAGCTAGAGCCAACTTGAATTCCGAAGGCATCATGGTGATGGACATGATGGGCGGCGGAGACTGCTATGAAGAGGGACAGGTAGACAAGAGGAAGATCCTTAAAGGAAAGCGCAGTTTCAAATACCACTGGGAACAGGCAAGCTTCAACCCGATTACGCGTGACGCCAGCTTTTACATTTCATTCCGGTTTCGCGACGGGAGTAAACTGAAACGGGCGTTCGAGTACCACTGGAGATTCTGGACAATTCCGGAGGTGCGCGAGATGCTGGCTGAAGCCGGATTCAGTAACAGCTATGTCTACTGGGAACTGGAAGACGAGGACGGAGAAGACAGTGGCGAATTTGTAAGAATGGATGAAGCGGAAAGCGTTCCTTGCTGGATCTGCTACATCGTGGCGGAAAAATAGCCGGCCGCGAGGTGACAGAAGAGCCGCGTCATGCCAAAGGTCCCGCGAATACTGCCAGTTCCCACTTAAGCCTGTAACGAGCCTGAAATCGGGGCCCGCCCAGGTTAAAATCTGGTCAGATCTTTTTTCACCTTGATAGATGCTCTCATGCCTGATTTCAAAACAGCCATATCCGCCGCTGCCTGCTTTCTTGTTGCTTCTGTGACGTCATTTGCTTCAGGAGATCTGGTTCTGTCCAGCCATAGTTTTGAGGCCAGCACCGCAGGGACCGGAAACGCTCCCGCAGAAATGGAATTTACCGGAACGTTCGGTGACCAGGACAGCACGTTTTTCGGGATCAGCAGTACAGCTCCACTCACCGGCTCACTGTCGTACGTCGTTGATCTGGGGAACAACGGCGGGTCAAGCGGATTCGGTGGAAGCTTTTCCGGTGTGAATCACAACGGCTTGGCCGGGACCTTGACCACATCCTCCCGCTACACCATTTCCGCCTGGTTCCGTGAGGACGCAGCTGATCCTTTTACCGGTGGCGGCGAAGTTAATGTCCATCTCGAGTTCTATGACATTTCAAATGCACTGCTGTTTCGTACCGACTCAGCAGGTATTCACGAAAAGTTGAACTCGAGCATGATTTCGACTGCCTACCAGCAGCTCACCCACAACTACACTCTCAACAACGCCGTGCATATTTCAGACCCTGCTCTGGTAAACCGTGTTGCAGCCGTCGTAACGGCGTCTAATGGTGGAAACACCGGAGATGGCACCGTCTACATTGATGACTTCCAGTTCAGCACGATTCCCGAGCCGTCCTCATTGTTGATGCTCGGACTCTTCGTCGGCGCAGGTGCAGCGCGTCGCACCCGCAGCAAATAGACCGGGCGATCGTGCGCGTTAGAATGACGGGATCAATCCGTCATCACAAGCGCGCATCATGGAACTATCATCTCTGGACGAACATTGCACGGATGTTCCAGCACCCGAAAACGCGTTTGCGCTTTTTGGAGAAGACTGGGAATACTTCAAACTGAAGTCGACGGAGTCAGGGAGAAAACTGTTCGAAGTTCTGCCCCGTGGAATCGTTCGCTTTTGTGACGAGCAAATCGGTGGCTTTAGTGGCAAGACGGTTCTGGAACTCGGGCCCTATGAGGGATACCACACCGCGGTAATGGCGCGGGCCGGCGCGAAGAGTGTTGCTGCGATCGAAGCGAATCCGAACAACTTTTTGAAGTGTCTGATCGTCGGGAATCACTTCCGGTTGAAGAATGTTCGATTCCTGCTTGGAGATTTCTCAAGGTTTTTTGACAGCAACGAGGAACGCTTCGATTTCGTTCTGGCCTCCGGTGTGCTTTATCACCTCACTGAGCCGCTGGATGTTCTCTGGCAGTTGACGAAGATAACCGACTCGATTGGAATCTGCACAACCTACTACGACGAGCTGAATCAGCTGTTCAAGTTCACCGGCAGAAAGCGTCTGGTGACTTTTGATGACTCGGAGCCGTTCGTACTCCACCAGCGGATGAATCCGGTTGAAGTTCGCGGGAAGAAGCACGGGATTCAACCGGATGCATGGATGTTCAGTCTCGATGACCTGCTTCGATTTCTCGAGTTCTGTAATTTTGATGTTGTAATGCGCGACCGGCCGGAGGATCCGACTCGACACGTCGGGCCGCGTGTCCAGCTTTTTGCGCGACGACGGAAATAGCCGTGGGTTTCCGGGGAACCGGACACGAACCCGCACTTTGTCAGTGGACAGGATACGGAGGAAGCTATGAGTGAAATGTTCGGAGAAGGGTGGGCTGAATTTACGCGCCGGATATTTATCAATGTTGATCGACAGACTGCCTTTGCAAACTGGTCGCAGTCGGGCAATCTGGAAAAATGGTATTTCGAAAAAGCAGCGTGGATCGATTCAAACGGCAATCTTCGTGAACCCGCTGACGACGTCCGGTCAGGTGACCGTTGTCGCTGGAAATGGCATGGCTGGGATCACATTCATGAAGGGGAAGTCACTTACGTTGTTGCTCCGGTATCAATCGAATTCTCATTTCCGCCGGCCGGCAACGTCGTCGTAAGATTCGAGGAGGCCGGTCCGGACAGAACGGAACTTGTACTGACTCAATCAGGGATACCCCACAGTACCGAGAAGGAAATCAAAGACTTCTACTACGGGTGCAGCCAGGGTTGGTCATTCTGGATGCTCAACTGCAAGGCATTCCTTGAACACGGGATCGTTTTGAATGAACTCGATCATCCGTACAAGGGCGACCAACGTCTGTTCCAGCTTGTAAATCACTAGGCTGAGTTGCGAACGCCGCCGGTCTGTGCTGAGCAAACGCTAGGAAGCCGGATGAATGGTTCCGTCGACAACGTCCCGTGCTGACCCGACAATCCGGCCGGCAATGAACTGGCCTGAAGCCCAGAAAGCGAGACCCGTGGCCCCGCCTACCGGTCCGCCAACCACAAAGCCTGCAACTGTGGACGCTGCTGCGCCAGCCTGTCTGCCAGCCTTTCGCGATGATGCCTTATCAGCGCCACGAGATGACGCTGCGAATTCAACACCGGTTTGTGCAAGGTCGCCAATAACACCAGCGAATCCGCCTCGCGCGATTGCCTTTCCCGCAACGGTGCTCAATGCACGTTTCCGCAGTATCCCCGATAGAATCGGTTTAGCGGAGGCGGCAACGAACTGCCGGGTGAGCGTCTCGCCCTTGTCGATCTGCGAGCTTGAGGCTTGTCCCGTTCGACACCAGTTCACGAAGTGTTCGCAGTTGTTGTCGAACAGGTTGTAGCCGCTTTGACCAAGACAGCTTTCGGCTCGACGAACAATTTCATCTGCAGAAAATTCTGCGGCCGCTGATACCACTTCGATTGGACGGTCTTTTGAGAACAATTCCCGCGCGACTTTTTCGACGCGGGCGTTTTCGATATCTGCGAGTCCACGTCCAAAATGGATGACGGTTCCGTCACCAACATCCAGCCCGTGGTGGTAATAAACGCCGAACTTTACTCGCAGATGGTCGCCTTTCATGGAGGCTCCGCAGGTTATGGATTCAGAAAAACTGCTGCCAGATTATTCTCACTCGACATGAGAATACCGCCTCAATTCCCGAAAGTTGTTCGATTTTCATTGAAGTTGTCCGGTTTTTGTCCCGGTCCTCGTTAAACCCCCAAAGTGGACACTGTCGATCTGTCGATTCTACATGGGTCAGCAAACCCGCTTGCTTGCACGAGAGACCCGATGTCAAACGAAATCGATTCCGGTATCTACCGGATTCACAAAAACAAAAATGCCGATCCCGCAGGCGATGCGGGCTTCAAGATGACGCCGGAGCTGGCACGTGAGATACGCGATATCTCTACCCGACTCCTTCAGGAATTTGCCGGCTCCACCCGTTTGCCACAGCAATCCTACATCGTTCAGGATGAACATCTGTGTGGCATCAGGTACCGGATCGAAAACTGCACGGCGCAATGGAAGGCAGGTGGCAGTGAGATCGTGTTTTTGCGCGATGGCCAGGAGGTTGAGCGGAAGGCGATTGAAAGCCTGAAGCCTGACACATGCGGCGAAACAAGGCGTGCTGCCTGATGGTTTCCGCCATCGCTTTTTTTCGACGAGCGCTGAGCGAACACACTGCTTCCCCGTGCGCAAAAACCGTTTCCCGGTTCGGACACGCTGCCCGGGGAAAACTGCGCACGAAAAAAGCCGCCATTGAGTCGGCGGCTTTGTTGATTCTGTGTTGCAATGTCGCCAGTAGAAGGTAGCCCACCGGGAGAGCAGTGGCTTATGTGGCAGCAGCGTCTGCGTCGTCTGCCTTCTCTTCTTCCTTCTTCACCTTCTTCTTTTTCTTCAACGAGATCTTCTGAACGCGTACTTTCGGCAGACCGATAACGGAATCGCCTTCAGCCCAGCGACCGTTCTCCTGAAGCTTCTCCAGTCGCTCAGCGCGTGTCAGTACGTTACGAGTCCGAACTGAGCCGGCTTTGATTTTCAAGCTTTTGTCGATAGTCATCGTATTGGAGCCGTCTGGCGGCATGTTTCTGGTTTGAATTCCTAATCCGGCAATTTTAAGGCCGGCCGGAGCGATCTTCAAGGCTAAATGACTCGGCAAAAAGCGGTGTTTTGCGCGGCTGTCGCTCGTCCGGCTCAAACTCGGGCTGCTGCATGCCATTGGCCGTCGCTATAGTAATCGTCAATCAATCGATCCAGCCCGCAGTTCCTTCGGTGAAATCATGAGAATTGGAGTTTTTTGTAGCGGTGGCGATGCCCCGGGGATGAATGCCTGTGTCCGGGCGGTGGTCCGCGCAGGAATCTGGCACGGGCATGAAATCGTTGGCATCAAACGGGGGTATCAGGGCCTGCTCAACGAAGAATTCTATATCAATCATCGGGGCGAGCCATTACTGACCTTGCGACGAGTCGAGGACTGGACCAATTACGGCGGGGCGTTTCTGCGAAGCAGCCGCAGCGAGGACTTCCGCACAGAGGCCGGGCAAAAAAAGGCAGCCGAGATACTGGATAAACATGGAATCGGCGCGTTGGTTCCGATCGGAGGAGACGGGACTTTCAACGGAGCTGCTGCACTGTCAAAGCAATGGGACGGACAGATCGTCGGATGTCCGGGGACGATCGACAACGACTTGAAGGGAACCGACTATACGATTGGATTTTCCACAGCCGTACAGACCGCGGTCGAAGCTGTGGACAAACTGCGTGACACTGCATCCAGTCATGACCGGATGTTTCTGGTGGAAGTGATGGGACGGCACAGTGGATACATCGCCGCGTATGCGGCGGTCGCTACCGGTGCTGATGCAGTTGCAATTCCGGAAACTCCAACGGACTACCCGAAGATCATCGAACACCTGAAGGAGCTTCGTGATGCCGGAAAACGTTCAATAATCATGATCGTTGCAGAAGGTGACGAAGCGGGAGGCTGCAACGAAATAGCTGAGAAGCTTGCCGAGCACGACTGTCCGTACAAGACGCGTACGATTGTTCTCGGGCATCTACAGCGAGGCGGTGTCCCGACACCGGAAGACCGCCGCCGCGCGACGCAAATGGGAAGCGGCGCAATTGCTGCAATAAATCGTGGAGAGAATGGCGTCATGATCGGCACGCAGGATGACAAGTGTATCAGCACTCCCTTTGAGGAGACGTTCAGTTCACACCGCCCGATTCCACAGCATCTGTTGGATCTCCTGAACGAAATGAACTCACACTGCTAGGCAGTTACCGAACCGTTGCGGACCACCAGTGCCGCGATACGAATAAGTCAGCTCTGTTTTTTCGGGCGAGGGACACTGCGTCGTCCGCCACGACGGCGCCCTTTTCGCTTGCCGCCGCCTTTGCCTGCCTTTTCGACCGAAGCCAGTGGCTCACCGATCATGCCCTGCATCTGTGTGACCTTGTCACGAAGCCGTGCTGCGCGTTCGAAGTCCAGTTCTTCTGCGGCTTCCAGCATTTCCTTTTGAAGACCCGCGACATACTCCTCAGTGATGATTTTCGTTTCGCCTGAGCCTTCAATCGCCTGATTAGCTTCACGATGAGCTGCCAGGTCCGACTCGATGCTCGCGTTCACTTCGCGGATAACGGTGTGCGGAGTGATGCCGTGTTTCTCGTTGTAGGCTGACTGGAGTGCGCGACGTCGTTCTGTTTCCTGGATCGCATTCTTCATCGCCTCGGTCATCTTGTCGCCGTACAGAATGACTTTTGCATTCACATTCCTCGCTGACCGGCCGATCGTTTGAATGAGCGAGGTTTCGCTGCGCAGAAAGCCCTGTTTATCAGCGTCGAGTATGGCAACGAGTGAAACCTCTGGAAGATCGAGCCCTTCACGCAGCAGGTTTACTCCGACAAGGCAATCGAACTTTCCGGCTCTCAAGTCGCGCAAATGTTCGACTCTTTCGAAAGCGTCCAGCTCACTGTGCATCCATTTCGTCGCGACTCCGTTCTTGGCGAGATACGCGGCGAGGTCTTCAGCCAGCTTCTTGGTCAACGCCGTTACGAGTACGCGATCACCTGCATCACGTCTTTCTTTGATCTGTTCAAGTAGGTGCGCGACTTGTCCCCGGGCCGGGACGACTTCGATTTCGGGATCAAGCAGTCCCGTCGGGCGGATAAGCTGTTCGACGATTTCGCCGCCTGTTTTCTCAAGTTCGTAGTCTGCCGGAGTCGCAGAAACATATACCGCCTGATGTATCCGGTTTTCCCATTCCTCGAACTTCATCGGCCGGTTGTCGAGAGCACTGGGGAGTCGGAACCCGTGGTCAACCAGTGTCATTTTGCGACTGCGGTCGCCCGCGTACATCGCGCCGATCTGAGGAATTGTCACATGTGATTCGTCCACGAACAGCAGGAAATCGTCAGGGAAAAAGTTGTAAAGGCTCTCCGGAGTCTCACCCGGTTCCCTGCCCGCCAGAATTCGGCTGTAGTTTTCGATGCCCGGACAATGGCCGACATGCTGAAGCATCTCAATGTCAAAACGTGTCCGCGCATTCAATCGTTGAGCTTCAAGGAGCTTTCCGTTTTCGCGGAAGTATTCCAGCCGCTCGTTCAATTCTTTTTTGATCTCGTCGATCGCGTTCCTGATCCGGTCTTCGGATGTCACGAAGTGCTTGGCCGGATAAATATAAAGTTGATCCTGTTTTGTCAGCGTTTCACCGGTCAGCGGGTTGATGATCGCGAGTTGTTCAATTTCATCGCCCCAGAATTCAATCCGGAAAGCATACTCCTCGTAGGACGGCCAGACTTCGACACAGTCGCCGCGAACTCTGAATTTCGTCCGCTCGAATGCGATGTCATTTCGCTGGTACTGGACGTCAACCAGTTTTCCAAGCATCTCATCCCGATCGATCGTTTCACCCTTCTTCAGGGCGACAACCATTTTTTTGTAGTCGTCCGGTGAACCGAGCCCATAGATTGCAGAGACGCTGGCAATAATGATTACGTCGTTGCGACTGACCAGCGAACTTGTCGAGGCCAGACGAAGCCGGTCAATCTCTTCATTGATTGACGCATCCTTCTCGATGTAGATGTCGCGTGCAGGGATGTACGCTTCGGGCTGGTAGTAGTCGTAGTAACTGACGAAGTAATGGACGGCGTTATCAGGGAAGAACTCTTTGAACTCAGCGTACAGCTGTGCGGCCAGTGTCTTGTTGTGAGAGATGACCAGCGTTGGCATCTGCATCCGCTCTATCACGTTTGCCATCGTGAAGGTCTTGCCGGAACCTGTCACGCCGAGCAGAGTCTGATGTTTCTTCCCCTCTCGAATTCCAGCAGTCAATGAATCGATTGCTTGAGGCTGGTCTCCGGCAGGTTCAAATGGAGCGCGAAGCTTGAACATAGTCGGCTCATCAAGCGATACGGTTACAAGTCAGGCCGGGATTCCGGAATGCAAATTGTTGGCTGGCAAATCCCGAAGGTCAATCGCCGTCGCTAATCCCGATGGAATCGAGGCCATGAGTCAGGGGTTCCTCACGGTCTTCCGGCTTCAGGAGATAGGGCAGAAGCGATGAAAGTCTTGCCGGCCCGATTCCATCAACCTGTTGAAGCTCTTCCAGGTTCCGGAACGGCCCGAAGGCTTCCCTGTGGTCGATGATCGCCTGCGCCAGCCCTGCTCCGATTCCGGGCAGGTTGTCGAGTTCCGGCCACGATGCTGTGTTGATATCGACCAGATAGACCGCCGGCTTTTGAGGGGCTGCTCTTTCGATATCTATTTAGCCGCCTTCTGTTTGTATTCGCAGCCAGAAGTACAGCGCCATGCCAGCCATGCATGCGACGATGAGTAGCCAGACGATTAATTGGTCATGGCTGCGAATGACGAGCTGATATCTCAGCAGAAATGACTCTTCGGAACCGGATTCGTATTCTGATTGTCGAGGAACTTCAGCATCTGATCCGATCGGCTGAGAATTGCCTGGAGATTCCGGAGCAGCAGGCCATTGTTCCGTCGCGGTGGTGGTCAAGGATTCCCCGTTTGCAGGTTCTCGTTTTGCTGGTTCTACGAGTACGGGTTCTCGGTTTGCAGGATCCATCCGGCAGATTCAGACTGAGTAAGGTGAGGCAGTTGGAAGCCGTGAATACGGGCTGGTGAGTCCGCATCATATCATACAGTGCGGGCTTCATTTGCTTTGAGAACCCTCATGCCAGCACATCGCGTTTTTTCCACAAGCCGTTGGCCGTCGCGATCCGGAGAATGCAGAGCTTATCGCCCGTTCCATTCCTGAGAGGTGATAACGCCATCGCCGTTGAAATCTTTCGCCTGGAAGTCACGGAATACATCTCCGTTCCAGTCATCGGCGGGCGCGAACTCGGACATCTGAATCTGACCGTCCTGGTTGATGTCCAGATCGGAAAAGCTGCCGGATCGTCGACTGCTTGAACGTGAACGTCCACTCGGACGACGGCTGCCGGAAATTCTCTCACCAGCCTGCGCGGGCTGTCCTCCTCCGCCTGTCTCTCCCCCGGAATAATGGAGGTACAGTTCCTGCCGGCTGAGGTTTCCGTCCTCGTCTTTATCGGCTCCAGCTGGAACGCGTCTCATTTCACCTTGCTCCTCCGCGTCAATCATCCCGTCGCCGTTTGTGTCGTATTTGGACAACACCTCGTTGACGTATTCCTGATAACGATTGTGATCCTGCATGCGCTGTGAGGGTGCACTCTGGTTTTGCGCTGGTGGTGCAGCCGGTGATTCTGTTGTGACACGAACTTGAGGGGCTTGTTGCGGGTTGGCGGTGAAAGCTGCCTGGCGACGCCGGCCGCGGCCTGATTCGTTGCCCTCGTCCCGATCTTCATCGCCACGATCACGGTTTCGGAACGTTCCCATGCTTCCGCGAGTCGCTTTTTCGATCAGATGAAATCGCATTACGAGTTCTGTTATCGAGAGCGAACCGTCACTGTTCAGATCGCTTTCAAAGGGCATCGGGTTGCCCCATGTTGCGTTCTCGATTTCTACGGGACCAAGACTGCCGTTGCCATCGCGATCGTTGTTTTCGAGTATCCTCACCGCTCGTCCGAGCAATTCCTCACCGTACTGTTCGTTCAGTTCCTCGTAGCTCAGCTCGACAAAAGAACTATTCGCACCGAAGCCGGGTGTATCGACCGCATCGCCATCGTTCCCGTTGCCGAAACCGGGGACTTTTCGCAGCGTAGGGCCGCCGCTGACGACGTTTCCTTTGTTGCGGTAAGCTTCCAGAAGGACGTCGATGTCATGGTATGTGTTGGGGTCGAAACCCAATCCTTCCACCCATTCTCGCGTCCGGCCGACCATTTCATTCGGATCAAGGTCCCCGTCACGCCCCGTATCAAGACGGCGCAGCAGCTTTTCCAGCGGAGTCTGCTGTGCTGCAGCCTGTTCCGGCATCATCCAGCCCGCGAACACGAACAGAACGGCCAGCAGGGAATACGAAATCAGCGGTAAAGTTCTGGTCATGTCGGTTTCACAGGGGTGTGATTGTGCCTGTCCTGATCTTTCAGGTGAGGCTTACGGTGCGGATGAATTCCATTCCTCAGGTGTGATAACTCCATCATTATTCTGATCGCGTCGTCGATAGTCCTCGAATACTGCTCCGTCCCAGTCTTCGGCAAACTCATTCATCTGGATTTGACCGTCATTGTTCCTGTCGTATTCCGTGAATGCACCGGATCTTCTCCGTTCACGATAGGAGGTTCGCGGCTCACGTGTCGAGCCACTGCCACGATCAGATGATTGTGATTCCTGCTGTTGCTGCTCGACTCTCTGCTGTTGCTGGGTCGCAGCTCCGGAAGAAAAGTTGTAAACCTCTTCGCGGGTGAATTGCCCGTCTCCATCAGAATCCGCCTGCGTCGGAGGTCGTCTCATTTCCTGTTTTTCTTCTTCATCAATTACGCCATCACTGTTCTTATCGTATCGAGTGAACATGCCGTCGACGTATCGCTGGGCTCGCTCCTGAATTCGCTGCTGCTGGGATGCCGCTCCGGGATTTGCGTTACTGAATTGATTCTGGGCTGGTGCAGGACGACTGTTGGTTCTGTTACCACCTGAGTTTTCATTCCGTTCGTTCTCGCGGCGATCGTTACGGTCCCGTTCCCGGTCCCGCTCGTCATCATCATCGTCGCGGTCTCTGCCTCGACGGCCGCGACGGTCGTTGTCTCTGTCCTGATCGCCCGATGCAACTTCGCGCGCGTGGTACCTTCGCGCGAGTTCGGTCCTGGTCATTGCTCCATCGCCATTCAAATCACTGTCTTCGAACGGAGGATTGCGCCAGTTGCCTTCCTGGGCTTCGACCTGATCGATGTAGCCGTTGCCGTCATCGTCGAGCCGGTTGAGAGTTCGTTGCATCTGTTCGAGAACGTCTTCACTGAACTGTGAGTACAGTTCCTCATCTGTCAGCTCGACCATTTCGTCGGTGCCGAAACCAGGGGTGTCGATCGAGTCGCCATCGTTGCCGTTACCGAAACCCGGCAACTTTTTCAGATAGCTCGCGCCGGCTCCCCGACTGTTGCGTTCTTCAATCGTGTTCAAGAAGGCGCTGATTTCCAGCCAGTCGTTCGGGTTGTAGCCGTATTTTTCAGCCAGCGATGCGAGCTGGGGAGTCATCTCATCATCGGGGCCGATGTATCCGTTTTGATCGCGGTCCATCCGCCGTAGCACTTCTTTGATCATCTGCCCGTCCGCTGACGGGTTCAGGCAGGTGAAAGGCAAAATGATCAGAATGGACGTGAAGATTATGCGTGAGATTCGATTCATCTTTTTGATACCGAGGCACTGGGTAACGGACCAAATGTCACGTACAGGGCCCATGAATTGAACACCGTACGGGCGGACTGGTTCCGAAGCTTCTATTCTATCAGG
>JBCCFB010000080.1:0-23620 GCA_039029995.1 Planctomycetota bacterium | reverse complement strand
TTCACCAGCTTCTTCTTCACCAGCTTCTTCTTCACCAGCTTCTTCTTCACCAGCTTCTTCTTCACCAGCTTCTTCTTCACCAGCTTCTTCTTCACCAGCTTCTTCTTCACCAGCTTCTTCTTCACCAGCTTCTTCAGCCGCCTGGTCTTCTGCTACTTCGTCAGCAGCATTTTCTGTTTCTTCTGTGGATTCCGTGGTCTGTTCTTCCTCAAGCACCTGCTCTTGTTCGGGAACTGGAAACTCCGTCGGACTCATCCATTCATCGACTCGCTCCTCCTGTCGATCGGTGCGTGCTCCTGCGTATCCATAGCGCCAGTTGGACCGCGGACTTGGCCCGATCGTTAATCGCAGTGTCATGATTTCACCACGTCTGGCAATCAACATTTCAATTTCATCACCGACCTCCATCCGGTTGATTCTTGAACTGATCGATCCGCTGATCCGCAGACCGTCGATTGCGAGGACTTCATCGTCGAGATTCAGTCCCGCCTCGGTTGCCGGAGACTCAGGGCGTACCCGTGTGACCACGCCATCGCTGACACTGGCTCCGATCCACGGGCTGTTTTCGTCAAATTCAGGCGCTTTGATGGACCAGAAATCAATCTCTTCCTCTTCTTCGTCGGATTCCGCATCATCTCCGCCGCCTTCCTCCCGTCGGCGACGTCGCTCCTCTCTTGCCGCTGTACGGGCAGCTCTTTGCGCCTGTTCGTCAGCTGAAAAAGAGAATCCGAACCAGCGATTGGCTCGCACATAGTCGAGTTCCTCTGTCGAATCGACGGCAATTCGAAACCACTCGGTGAGATCGACGCCTGCAACTTCACTGCAGACGCGGCGGAAGTCTCTTTCGGTATAGCCGGTCGCCGCGTATCTCTGCCACATCAGGCGCAACACATCGTCCAGACTTTTTTCACCTTCGGTCTGTGAGCGTATTTCAGCATCCAGCAGAAACGCAACCACGGTGCCTTTGCTGTAGTAGCTGATTCGTGTGTTCGATGAGTTTTCGTCCGGTCGATAGAACTTGATCCATGAATCGTATGACGACTCAGTCAGACTTTGCTTCTTGCGTCCGGGAGTGGACTGCACTCCTGAGATGGTTCCGCCAAGAATCCCGACGAACTCTCGTGCTGACATTAGACCTCCACGAGCCAGCAGGAGGTCTTCGTAGTAGCTGGTCACGCCCTCGGCGATCCACAGGCTGCGGGTGTAGTCCTCATTCTCGTAGTCGTATTCCATCAGCGATTTCGGTCGCAGGCGGCGCACGTTCCACGTATGGAAAAACTCGTGACTGCATAGACTCAACCATCCGCGGTATCGTCCGCGATCCCTGAATGTCCATCGCGAAGAAAGAACGAGCGTGCTGTTGTCATGCTCCAACCCGCCTCCCGTTTCGCCGATGACATTGAGAAAATAGTACCGGTCATACGGAATCTCACCCCACAAAGCCTGATGCTGCTCAACGATCTTTTTCAGGTCGGCAGCCGCTTCGGTTCCATCCCACATCCGGTCGTCACCGATATTCACAAGGTGATGTTGCACGCCTCCTGCCATGAACGGATAGATGTTCAGGCTTCCCGCCACAACAGGACTGTCTACCAGCTCGTCAAATGACTCCGCGATAAACTCATACGCATCCTCACCTTGACGCAGACTGGTTGCAATTCGCTGCCAGCCTTCGGGCATTTTGAAACGGACGATATGCGGACGTTCAAGCCGGTCGCGGACGGTGATGAACGTCGGTGCGCCGTTAAGCATCGCGTACTGGTGGCTGACAAAGTTCGTCCGGACGGACATTTCGTTGCAGTAGACGCGGTACTTGAAATTGAAAGACTCAACATCGCGAGTTTGTACGGTCCAGCGATTCTTGCGCGTCTTACTGTAATTCAGTTCGTTACCGTCCTGATCTGTGACCTCGATCGAATCCACATGCCGGGCGTATTCGCGAACGAGGTAGGAACCGGGGGTCCAGACGGCCATCATCATTTGAGTCCGGTTGCCTTCCACAGGCACCGTCGCCGTCACGGTCACGTAGTGATTGCGGACGTCGCTGAGATCAACGGTAAACTCGACCGCCGGGTCCAGTACGTCCTGACCGAAGGCGACGGAAGAAAAGAGTAAAGCAACCGCTACAAAGAATGCGGCGCACGACAGCGGGCGGCAGATCATAGTTGGTCCGTATCAACAGAATATCAGGTCTTTAACCATCTTAGCACGCGCAATCCGGCGGGCCGGTGAAACGATGGAAACAGCATGAATTAGAAGAAACATTCCGTACGACCGGATCGACCGGATGCTGGACCCGCGAAATCGTTATCTTGCGGACGCATCGAACAGGGTGTGCCTAGGCACCGATTACGTCTCGGCCCATATGCGGCCGTAGAGCTTCGGGAATAACGACGCTGCCATCTGCCTGTTGATGATTCTCCAGAACGGAAATCAAGGCCCGACTGAGCGCAAACGCAGTTCCGTTGAGAGTGTGCACAAACTGCGTACCTTTCTTTTCTTTCTGCTTGAAGCGTATGTTCAGTCGACGCGATTGATAATCGGTACAGTTTGATGTGCTCGTGACTTCTCCCCACTCACCGGCATCGCCGCGACCGGGCATCCAGGCCTCGAGATCGTATTTTCTGTATGCCGGTCCGCCAAGGTCGCCTGTGGCGGTATCAACCACGCGGTAGGGTACGTCGATTGCGTCGAAAAGATCACACTCGATCTGCTTCAGCTCTTCATGCAGAGCGTCACTCTGTTCGGGCAAGGCATAAGCGAACATCTCGACTTTCGTGAATTGATGCACGCGATACAGACCGCGCGAAGCACGACCGGCAGCGCCGGCTTCTGTTCGATAGCAGTGACTGATTCCACACAGCTTGATCGGCAATTCTTCATCGCTGAGCGTTTTGCCGGCGTAGAGTCCACCTAATGTGATCTCCGCAGTCCCGATCAGCGACAGATTCATATTCTCGATGCTGTAGATCTGCGTCTCAGGTCCGCGAGGCATAAACCCGATCCCTTCCAGAATCGAGTCCTGAGCAAGGTCCGGAGTAATCGTCGGAACAAACCCGCGATCCACCAGCTGGTTGATTGCAAACTGCTGGAGTGCGAGGTCCAGCAGAACAAGGTCACCTTTCAAAAAGTAGAAACCTGCGCCGGTCGTTCTGGCTCCACCTTCAAAGTCGATCCAGTCATGCTTCTCGCCTAGTTCAAGATGATCCAGCGGTTTGAAATCAAACGTTCGCGGCTCATGTTTGCCCCGCCCCAGTTCGAGATTCGATTTATCGTCTTCACCGATTGGAGCATCGGGATGAGCCATATTCGGTACCGCCAGCTGAATCTCGCGCACCTGGACATCCAGCTCATCATGCTCGGCCTGTACGGTGTTTTTCTGCTCACGCAGCTGCCGTGCATTTTCTTTCAGCGTTTCACGCTCAGCATCGTCAGCTGCTTTACCGATTTTTTTCGACTCTGCGTTCGCTCTGGCATTCAGCTCCTCGACCTGCTTCAGTTTCTCGCGCCGCGCATTTTCAAGTTCGGCCATACGATCAACGTCAACCGACACATTGCGATTGGCACAGTTCGTTTTTACGGCATCCAGGTTTTCAAGAATGTATTTGCGATCAAGCATAGAAACTAAGTTGGTTCAGGCGTTCAATACGAAAGCGATACTGTCATCGTTGACCGGCGACTCGTCAATCGGACGAGAAATGGCTCGCCATATTACACGTCGATTTTGGCCAGCTCATGCCACAAATGGCAGCTGCTTTTGATGCCGCGATGGAAGTCCGCAAGGGAGAATTTTTCATTGGGGCTGTGCGGGTTGTCATCGTTCTGCCCCCAGCCGAGCAACAACGAATCGACGCCCAGCATTTTCGAGAAATCGAGCACGACCGGAATGCTGCCGCCCGACCGGACGAAAACAGGGCGCGTGCCGAAACCGGCTTCGATCGCCCGCTCAGCTGCCTCCATAAACGGACTGTCCAGCGGGAGTACAAAACCCGGAGCGCCGTGCATACTGATCAACTCCATTTCGATTCCCGGAGGGCAATGTTCTTCGAGGTAGGACCGCAATCCTTCATGGACTTTCTGTGGATCCTGATCGGGTACCAGCCGGAAACTGAACTTAGCGCCTGCTTCTGCCGGGAGAACCGTCTTCGCGCCTTCCCCCTGATAACCACTCCACATGCCATTGATGTCAAACGTCGGGCGTGCCCAGCGTCGTTCCAGCGTGGTAAATCCGTGCTCCCCGAAAATATCATTGACTTCGAGTTCCTTCTTGTACTCCTCGTCATCGAAATTCAGATTGGCAAACTGCTCACGCTCGCGTTCTGTCAGTGCAATTACATCGTCATAGAACCCCGGCACCTGAATGCGACCCTCTTCGTCGATGAGGCTTCCAAGCATCTTAGTAAGCGCGTTTGCAGGATTGCTGACCGAACCACCGAACGCTCCGGAGTGCAAGTCAACATTCGGGCCCTTAAGGTTCAGTTGGAAGTAGATAATTCCGCGCAGGCCGTAAGTAACGGCCGGCATTCCCGGGGCGTACTGACTGCAGTCGCTGATGACAACAATGTCGGCTGCAATTTTCTCTGCGACCGGTGTTCCGTTGTCATACTTGCCCGCGAGAAATTCCTTCAGGCCCGAACCACCGCTTTCTTCTTCACCTTCGATCAGAAACTTGACCTGAACCGGCAGTTCACCGTTTGTCTTTTTGAAGGCTTCCACACCGAAAAGGTGAGTGATCATCTGGCCTTTGTCGTCGGTAGCTCCACGTGCATAGACGTTTCCATCCCGCACATCAGGTTCAAACGGGGGCGTGTCCCAGAGATCAAGCGGATCGGGCGGCTGAACATCGTAGTGTCCGTAGACTAGAACCGTCGGTGCGCCTTCTACCGCGGGACTTTCCGCATAGACCAGTGGTTGACCGATCGTTTCGATGACTTCGGTCTTGAGTTCGATACCGCGGAATTTATCAGCCAGCCAATCTGCAGCCGCTCGAGTCTGATCATCATACGCTGGGTCCGTTCCGATGCTGGCCATGCGCAGCCATTCAAACAGATCCTGCTCAAAGCGTTCTTTGTTTTCTTCCAGATAAGGGTCAAAGCTGTTCATCGGTATTCCGTTTCCTGCGGCGTTGTTCAAGTGGCCGCGACTGGTATGTTTACGACTGGATCAGGGGACGCCAATATCGCAGAACATCGCCGTTTGTTCCAATGACCCCGGTCCACCGGCCAACCACTGAAGTATTTACAGCACCATGGCTTGCCTGACCGGCAAACTCGATTCGGTGCCGAGCCTTTCCGGCGCAAAAGTGTCCGTTTGAGGTGTGATTCAAGTGCCCGCAAAAAACGGGCTTTTAGCCAAAAAATTCGCGTATAGAATAGCTCGGGATACAATAAAGCAGGCGCTCTGCCGCGCGGCTTGCCGAATTGTTGTTAGTTTCCGACGAACAGGAAAATGAAGATCATGGCAGAACATGGATCCGTGATAGTTGAACCGGAAGTCAAAAAAGATCTACAGCAGGACAAACAACGTGAACGTCAGCCGATGTACAACGTCGTTCTCTGGGATGATGACGACCATTCCTATGAGTACGTCGTACTCATGATGCGGCAACTGTTCAGCCACTCCTACTCCAAAGGTTTTGAAATCGCGCGAACCGTGGACAACCACGGCAAAGCTATCTGCATGACAACGACCCGTGAACATGCAGAACTCAAGCGCGATCAGATTCACTCGTTCGGAAGAGACCTGCTGATCGGCCGTTGTGCCGGATCAATGTCTGCCACCATCGAACCAGTGCCCGGCGAGTGAACGCAAAACTCAAAACCTATACTCTCGGCTGTAAAGTCAATCAGTACGAAACCCAGTTCGTGCGCGAAGGTCTATTGCGCGCAGGCTATGAAGACGCTCAAAAAGAAGAGAATGCCGATCTCTGCATCGTAAACACCTGCACGGTGACCAACGAAGGTGATTCGAAAAGCCGCCAGATCATCCGGCGCATGAATCGTGACAACCCGGATGCGAGAATTGTTGTCATGGGCTGCTATGCAACGCGGGCTCCGGAAGAAGTCGCTGCGTTACCGGGAGTCGCTGAAGTCCTGACGGACAAACGAGAGATGGGAGACCTGCTCGGAAGATTCGGAGTTGTTGATATTCCCTCGGGCATTTCCGGGCTTGCCGGCCGTCACCGCGCCTACGTCAAAGTTCAGGATGGCTGTCTTCTAAAGTGCAGTTACTGCATCATCCCGAAAGTCCGGCCTGAAATGCACAGCCGGCCTGCTGATGAGATCGTGGAAGAGGTCCACCGTCTTGTCGACAACGGCTTTCGCGAGGTCATTCTTACGGGAATTCACCTCGGTCATTACGGAGTCGATTTCAATCGAGGCAAACCCAAGTCGCAATGGACGAGGCTTTCACATCTGGTGCGCCGGCTGATCGCGATCGACGGCAGTTTCCGAATCCGGCTGTCCAGTATCGAAGCGACGGAGGTTACCCGCGAGCTGATTGACGTGATGCAGGAATTCCCCGATCGCGTCTGTCCGCATCTGCACGTCTGTCTGCAAAGCGGAAGCGATAGAATCCTGCGCCGGATGAAGCGACGCTGGACGCGAAAACACATTATTGATCGCTGCCGGAAAGTCAGCGAAGAACTCGATCGTCCTGCGTTTTCGACGGATGTGATTGTCGGTTTCCCGGGTGAAACCGATGAAGACTTCGAGCAGTCGCTGGACGCTTGCCGGCAGATTGGATTTTCGAAAATCCACATGTTCCCGTTTTCACCGCGTCGCGGGACACCCGCTGCGGAAATGGATGAACAGGTTCCGAAAGCAATAAAGTCCGAACGGGGCAGGGCACTGGCACAGCTTGAAACGGAACTCAAAGAGAGCTACTTCAGGTCTCTGGTTGGAATGAATCTGCAGATGATGGCCGAAAAAGTAACGGCTGCATCTGATCTGCAACCGGCCGTCGCAATGGGCACATCCTGCCGCTACGCTCCGGTTCGAGTTGAAAACGAATCGATCACTGACAACGAGCTTGTAGAAGTCAAGATTGTTGATGCGTCGAAGGAATACCTGATCGGCCGTCGTAGTTGATGCGTTCCTGCTCACCGTTGGCTAACGGCCGCGCGGCCACTAAACGACTCATAACATTGCATCCCACTAAGCACAAAAAAAGCCGCAGACTGATGTCTGCGGCTTCTTGTTTCCTCGTTTTTATCTGTGCACGGCTCATCCAGATTGAGCAATCGCTTACCATTCAGCTGAAACAGCTCGTGGATTCTCAAGGCCCAGCTTCTTCATTTTCTTGTACAACGTCGTACGATTGATGCCGAGTTGCTCTGCCGTTTCGTTACGGTTCCAGTTGTTTTCGCGCAGACATTGCAGAATGATCTGGCGCTCCGGACCTTCGAGGGCTTCCTTCAAGGTCTGACGACGACCGACCCGGGATTCGACGACTGCCGGATTGGCGGTCATCACTGCACTACTGGTAATGTGTCGTGGCAGGTCCTCCAGTGTCAGGAGTTGATTCTTGCCCAGCAGGACTGCCCGCTCGACGATGTTTTGAAGCTCACGCACGTTGCCCGGCCAGTTGTATTGCTGCAGAGCGCTCATTGCGGCTGAATCGAATCCGGCTACCTCTTTGCCGGTGTCTTCGGCAATCGACTTCAGGAAGTGCTGGGCAAGGAGCGGAATGTCTGACGTTCGCTGTCCAAGAGACGGAAGTTCGATGTTGATTACGTTCACGCGGTAGTACAGATCCTGCCGGAACTTACCGGCCGCAACAGCCTGCTCAAGATCTTCGTTGGTCGCCAGTACAACGCGTGTGTCTACTCGGAACGTCTCTGCACCACCGACTTGTTCGAATTCAAATTCCTGCAGCACGCGTAGCAATTTGACCTGAAGGCCGGGTGAAGCGGTGCCAATCTCATCGAGGAAGATTGTGCCGCCGTCTGCCTGCTTGAACTTGCCCTCTTTGTTGCCGGTAGCGCCTGTAAAGGCACCTTTGACATGCCCGAACAGCTCGCTTTCAAGCAGGTTTTCAGGTAGAGCTCCGCATGCGACCTCCACAAAAGGAGCATCGCGCCGGTCACTTCTGCGATGGATTGCACGGGCAATCATCGATTTACCGGTTCCGCTTTCACCTGTTATCAATACCGTTGCCCGCGTATCAGCAATGCTGTCGATCACATCGAAAGTCTTCTGCATTCTGATATCGTTGCCGACGATATTCTCTTTGGCAAAACGATCATCGAGCTGAGCTTTCAGCTGTTTGTTCTCTTCAATGACCTGTTGTTGTGACAAGGCCCGATCAATCGACAGAAGGAGCTCCTCGTCGATCAGAGGCTTGGTCAGCAAATCAAATGCACCGGCGCGAATGGCCTCAATGCCCGTATCGACGGTCGCATAACCGGTCATCAGCAAAGCCACCACTTTAGGGTGGTGCAAACGACATTTCTTCAACACTTCCATACCGTCTTCGCCACCGAGGCGAAGATCAATCATGGCCAGATCAATAGTGTGTGCGTTGAGCTGTTCGAAGGCAGATTCACCGTTATCCGCGAGGAAAATTTGAAATCCCTGATCGTTCAGCCAGCTTCCCATGGACTGGAGCAACTGACGGTCGTCATCCACGAGCAGGATGGACGTAGACGAATTGAGCGATTCTTGCTTGGGCATAACGGCAACCGATGTAGAAAAAAATCAACGTGGAGATGTAACTATCTAGGTCACAAAATCTGGTCTGGTGATCAAAATCCCCACCTTCCTGATCGGCTGCGAAAATCACGATTGATTGTCTGGCATCAAAGGCCAAACCGCGATAATCTGTAGTGAACAGACAGAACCACCGGCATAACCCGCCCGCCGGCCTGTTTGAATCTCCTCTCAAAATGACTACCTCCTGGTCGAAAAACGGTCCTGCGGAGACCGAGTTACACAATTGAGACGGATGATTTTTGATGCCTATGACAGTTTTGGTCGCGGATGACCATCCCGCGACGGCGCAGGGGATTACCCACGCGCTGGCCGATCACGGTGTGAACGTATGTGAAGTCGTTTCATCGCCGGATCAGGTCGTTGATGCCTTTAGAAGACACAACCCTGACGTTCTAGTAACCGAAGTCCGCCTTGCCGGACGCGATGCGCTGAAGTCACTTGAGACGCTGCAGACCGAGTTTCCTCAGTCGAAGGTTGTAGTGTTCTCCGCATACAGCAATCCCACACATATCGCGCGGGCTTCTGCACTCGGTTGTAAAGAATACATTCTGAAAACAGCGGCTCCGGCAACGCTTTTTGAAGCCGTTGAAAACGCGGCAGCAGACAAACCGGTTCCCGACGACAGCCTTCTTGCCAGGACGCGGCGGCGCATCCGCAGCGCGGCCCGACCGGCTGACGATGACATTCCGCTGACCAACCGCGAGCTTCAGGTTCTGCAACATGTCTCGATGGGGCTGAGCAACCGGGAAGTCGGAAAGTCGCTTGGCATCAGTGTCGAGACGGTCAAAGAACATGTTCAGAACATTCTGAGAAAGCTCGACGTCAACGACCGGACTCAAGCAGCTGTCTGGGCGGTGAAGCGCGGACTGGTTTGAGGGTCTGGAGCTCCGGTCTTGTGCTGACTTCAGATTAACGGCGCGGCAGTTCTTCAAAGAACTGCTTCATTCTTGCAGCAAGAGTATCCAGATCGCCGAAGCACTTGACAAATTCCTCGGCGCGGTCGGCTGAGTTGTATGTGGCGTATTCATCCCGCGCGGCATTGGTGCGCAGAAACTCATGGAACTTGCGCGGCTGAGTTTCGACAAGATAGAAGGTCAGGCCCCAGGCCATCGAGTAGCCTTGAATGGGATCGCTACGGAAAATCTGATCATCTGTGATCATGCCCGGCAGTGCCTGGATCACCTTATCCTCGCGATAGGCAGCCTGCAGATTCCTGAACTGGTCGTAATTGATCCGGTCAGACAGATTCGAATAGTGCATACAATTGTTCACGCCGTCAGCCTCAAACATGGTCGCAAGTCCCTCGCTCAACCATGTCGGGACGATGCCGATACGCGAGTGGATTCCTACATTGAATGCGGTCTGATGAGCTGCTTCGTGAACAATTGTCTCTGCATTGAGAATCCAGTGGTTCCCTGTTCCGGCATCGTCTGACTGGTCGTAGGTGACGACTCGATTTGAACGGGGCGAATAGTAGCCGAGTATGTTCTCGTCATATCGATGATAGAGGCGTAGAAACTTGTCAAACTCACCCCGGGTTCTCAGCACGATCGCAACCATCGGGAACTCCGGCTCATCCAGCGAAAGCCCACGTGTCTCGAAGTAAGCCCGAAAGCGGGAGTAAAGTGTCTGAAAGGGTTGGGCCCAGCGCGAATGAGCGCCCTTGGGATGAACCACGACAAAGTTCGGAGTTACCGAAACCTGATACTTGCTGCCGAACTCACGCTGCAACTTGTCCCGCAGTTCCTGATTGGAAATCGGCTCAAATTCCCGATTGACCGGCTGGAAATCCGACTGCTCATCTGCAGGAATGACCGTCATCCTTCCGTCATTTCGCATCAGCAAAGCGTCGCTTCCGTCCCAGGCAAGGGCTCGACCGACATAAGATCGACCGCGGTATGAAATTTCCACCATGTCCTGAGCTTGAGCAGCACCGGCGCTCAGAGCGCACAATGTTGCCACTGCAACAACGAACACACGTTCGAAAAACTTCATTTCCACTTTCCCGGCGTTAGAATTGGAAGCCGCTGGATTGACGGCTCTATCCAAAGCCTAGGTCAGGATTTGAGCGTTTTTGAAGATAAAGAATGAACCTGTACCTTCACGCTGCAATTTCACATTCAGTTCAAGACCGGGCCGGTCACGGACTGCACTTTCGCCGGGCCTGCCCGACTGCGGTAGAATGATTGGACCGGTATTGAGGAAAATAAGGACTTCACAATGCGAAATCTGATTGCGGTTGGTGTTTGCCTTCTACTGATTCTGGCAGGTCTGGCTGATGCGGGAGAATTGATCGCCGGCCGGTCCGTTCCTGTAATGCATCAGGACGAGGATGCGACGGAGGCTATTCCGCAGCAAACCGATCAGGAAGATCAGCAACAACAGGATCAGCAGCAAGAAGACACCGCTGATGCGGATCAGGAGCAGGACACGCCGCAAGAGGACCTCGGGCCCAACGGTTATCAGATGTCCGAAATGGATCTTATGGTCCGCGTTGAAGAACTTGTTGAACAACTACAGGCGCGAGGCATTTCCGAGCGCGAAGATGCCGAAAATGGTCTCCTGCACCTCGGTCCACCCGTCCTTGATGTTCTGGAGGTTGATGAGTCCAGACTTTCTACTGACGCACGCGAACGATTGAACGAGGTCCGCGGCCTTTTGGAAAAGCAGGCTGCAGAAGCAGTAACCCGCGCGACCACGGTCACCGTAGCCGGCACGGTTACGCTTGATGAAGTGTTTGAGCAACTCCGTCGGCAGACCAACAATGATGTCGATGTTGTCGAACAAGCTCCCATCGACTTTCTGGAACAACAGATCGTTGTGAACTACGAGGACACACCATTCTGGACTGCCGTGTCGGATGTAATGCAGAAAGCGGGTCTTGCAGTGGATGTCTACAGCGGCAACGAGGGCGAGCTTCGTCTGGCACCTATCGGCGGTTTCAATCCTGAAACCGCGGTGGATATTCCAGCGGATCAATCCGGTGTATTTGATGTACGGGTAATGAAGATTGATTCGTCGAGAAATCTCCTACGCCCGGAACTTAACTATTCAAACATCGCGCTGGTCATTCGCTGGGAACCGAGAATCCAGCCGATTTCCATTGACCTACCGCTTTCGAGCATCGTAGCGATTGATGAATTCGATCAACCAATGGTTGTTACCAACGCGAATCAGGTCCTTAGCGGAATCGTCCAGCCGGCAATTCCCGAGTTGAACTTTTCCGTCCCGATGGAACTTGTTGATCGTCAGGTTGAAGTGATCAAGTCGCTTTCCGCAGAAATCAATGCCGTGCTTCCGGGTCGGATCGAAACGTTCCGATTCGAAGACATCGGAACCATAGACCGCGGGACGTCAAAAACGAAAGCCGGCGCGACCGTGACTTTCGGAGGCGTCCGGAAGAATGAAGACCTGTGGTCGGTGACAATCGAAATCGGTTTTGATACGCGCGAAGAGGGCATGGACTCGTATCAAGGCTGGGTTCTCGACAACGAGGTCTACATGATTGATGATGAGGGCACGAGGCATAACCGTATCGGCCTCGAAAATTTCTCCAGGGGCGAAGGCAAGGTCGGAGTTCGGTATCTCTTTCTCGATGATCCATCGGAGTGGACGCTTGTTTACAAAACACCGGCGGCCGTCGTCAAAGTTCCGGTGAAAATTGAATTGAAAGACATACCGCTTCCATGACGTTGCGGGAACAGGCTTAGATGCAATTCAAATCGACGCTCCTGCGCAGACGGTTCGCCGCGCGCATTTCCGTTTTCGCTCTTTTGTTTTTCTTCTGTTCGCCGCTGGTTGCGCTGCAGGAGCCGGCACAACAAACCGTATCACCGCGCGATCTCCCCGGCGAAACCGTCGTCGCGACTGTTGATGACCAGGTCGTCACCGCGGGGGAAGTACGTCGTTTTCTGAATGAACGGTTTAAACATCTCGCGGAAGCACAAAGGAATGCTGCCCTGCTTCGCCCGGAGATTCTGGCAAGCGGGCTTCAGCAGTTGATCGATCGCAAAATCGTCTTTTTGAAAATGGTCGAAGACGGAACTGCCTACTCGGATGAATCAGTAGCCGTCGAAATTGCAAAATTCGAACGTGAGCTACAGGTCGTCGGTGAAACACTTGACCAGTGGCTGGAGAAGCAGGCAATCTCAAGAAGCCACTTCGAATTCGAAGTCCGTTGGCGACTCAGCTGGAAAAGGCTGCTCGACCGCAGCCTCTCCGATCAGGCTCTTGAGAATTATTACAACTTCAATCGACGCAAGTTCGATGGAACTGAATTGCAGGTCGCGCACATCCTGTTCCAGGACACTTCCAGCGAATCTGCAGCGAAGATGAACCGGCTAAGGGATGACCTGTCCAACGGAACTGTGTCCTGGACTGACGCCGTCACTGGCAATTCTGATGCCCCGTCCAGCAATGACAACGGACTGGTCGGCTGGATCAACATAAACGGCCCTATGGATCCGAAGTTCACGGCCGCAGCATTCGAGCTGGAGCCGGGTGAGATCAGCGAAGTCACTCACTCGCCTTTCGGGATACACCTGATCAAATGCATGGACGTAAATCCCGGAAAGAACGAATTCAGGGATGTAATCGACAAAGTGCGTTCCGACGCGACGGAATACGGATTCCGTCAAATTGTCACCAGTACGCGGGACAGCCGGACAGTCGTTCGTGAAGCCGACTGGCCGCACTTCGACGATGATGGAAACCTTATCGTCCCCGGCGATGGGAACCCTGCTGAATTCGATTCTCCGGATGCCTCTGAGTCTCCAGACGGGCGGTAGGCCTGACTCTTGAATCGAGTTTGCCGGATTGCGTGACCGTTTACTTCTCTGCTGTGTTGCGAATAACTGTAGCGACAACAGCGATGCATTAGCCGCTGCGATAAATTAAATTGGAATCAGCGTACCTGACCCCCGCAATTGCCAAACGTGGTTCCATGAATCTTCGCAACGAAATTCTCGCAGCACTTTTTGCCATCGCTGCTTTTCTAATTCCACAATCCGCATTGTCGCAGGACACGGTCGGCCAGGAAACGATCGGCCAGGACACGATCGACTTCGAACGTCAGATCAAACCGATCCTTGCTGAGAATTGCTTTGCGTGCCATGGCATCGACGCCGAAGCACGGCAAGCCGGGTTACGGCTGGATATCCGGGACGAAGCTCTGGACGCTCTTTCTCCGGACGACCCGGAAAGCAGCTCGTTTGTTGAGCGGATCTATGAAGAGGACGAAGACTTCATCATGCCTCCTCCTGATTCATTGAAGTCGCTGACAGATCAGGAGAAGGAACTGCTCAAACAATGGATCGCAGAGGGAGCCGAATACCGGCAGCACTGGTCACTCGTCGCCCCCGAACGCGCAGAGCCCCCGGCAGTTGAAAATGAAGAATGGATAAAAAACGAGATCGATCGATTTGTTCTGGCTCGACTCGAAGCCGAAGGCCTCGCGCCGGCGGATGAAGCCGACCCGTTTGTTCTGTTCCGCAGAATCAGCCTCGATATCACCGGCCTGCCACCTTCGCCGGAAGAGGCCGCAGAGTTTGCGAGTCAATATTCCGGGCGGGGAGATGATGCGCTGTCGGACTGGATCGATAAGCTGATGCAGCGGGACTCATGGGGCGAGCATCGAGGCAGGTACTGGCTGGACGCAGCACGCTATGCAGATACCCATGGAATGCACTTTGATAACTACCGCGAGATGTGGCCTTATCGCGACTGGGTCATTCGTTCCTTCAACAGCAATCAGCCGTTTGATCAGTTTACGATCGACCAGCTCGCGGGCGACCTGCTGGAAAATCCGACACAGGAGCAGCTCGTTGCGACTGGGTTCCAGCGTTGCAACATGACCACGAACGAAGGTGGCACCATCGCAGAAGAGAATCTGGCCATCTACGCATCGGATCGGGTACAGACATTCGGATGGGTCTACCTCGGGCTGACAACAAATTGTGCTCAGTGCCATGACCACAAGTTCGATCCGATTTCAACGAAAGACTACTACTCACTTGCTGCTTTCTTCCGGAACACCACTCAGGGCGCGATGGATGGGAACAACAAACAAGGTAACGGGCCGGTGATTCCGGTTCCGTCAGATGAAGACCGGAACCGCTGGGAAGCTCTGCCGGATGAAATCGCACAAGCGACTCAACAGCGCGAAGAAAGACGCTCAGCTGCCCGTCCTGATTTCCAGAACTGGCTTGCAAACGTTGAAGAAGAGGACATCGTCAGTATGCCGTACGACGGCCTGCTACTGCACCTTCCACTCAACGAAGGTGACGGCAATGAAATTCGTTCAGACTTCCATGTAAGCGACATATCCATACCTGCCCCGTCAGGCCAACAAGAGGACGAAGAAGACTCCGAAGACGAGCTGACATTTGCTGCGACCGGCAATCTCGTCTGGAGCTACGACGGTTTGATAGGTCCGGCAGCCAGATTAACCAGGTCCAGCACGATCGAGCTCGGGGAGTTCGGCAACTTCGCCAGAGACCAGCCATACAGCGTCGGCTGCTGGGTCAAATGCACCAGCAAACGTTCTGGAGCAATAATCGGCCGCATGGACAATGAAAACGGCTATCGAGGCTGGGACGTCTGGCAGAACGATGGCGAGTTTGCTGCGCACATTATCGACAAATGGACCGAGAACGGCATCAAGGTCATCACGAAAGGCAATCGGGTCACACCCGGCAAATGGCAGCACGTAATGGTTACGTGGGACGGCAGCGGCAGTGCGTCAGGCATGAAAATCTACGTTGACGGGATCGCTGCCGAGTTGCGAGTCGATCGCGACACCCTCAAGGAGGATGCAGATACGCAAACAGACACTCCCCTGCGAATCGGACGCAGAAGCACCGGACAATATCCTCTGGAAGGATACGTTCAGGACTTTGTCCTTTACGGTCGCACGCTGGATGCTGTTGAAATCGCCAACATTGCTCAGTCCGGTCCACTCGTAAAAGCGCTCAACACGCCACCGGAGGAACGCGTCGAAGATCTGACGAACACATTGACAGAATACTTCCTTCGAAACGTTGACGAGCGGTTTATGGAGTTCAACCAGCAGGTCAACCGGCTGACTGGCGAACGGGACGCAATTCGGGACCGTAGTCCGGTGACACACGTTCAGGTCGAAAAACCTGATGCGGCAATGACTAACATTCTGATGCGTGGCGCCTACGACAATCCGGGAGATGAAGTCACTGCCGCGCCACCTTCGGCTCTGCACGCAATGCCCGCAGGAGCTCCTCCCAACCGGCTTGGACTTGCGAGATGGGTCGTTGATCCCTCGAACCCTTTGACTACACGTGTGACCGTCAACCGGTTCTGGCAGGAACTGTTCGGTCAGGGGCTGGTTGCGTCGTCTGAAGACTTCGGCGTAATGGGAACGCCTCCTTCGAACCAGGCGCTGCTGGACTGGCTTGCGGTTGATTTCCGCGAATCAGGCTGGGACGTAAAACGTTTCTACAAGCAGGTCCTGATGAGCGCAACCTATCGTCAAGCTGCGATCACAACACCGGACAAACTTCTTAAAGACGAGGATAACTCCCTGATTTCACGCGGCCCTCGTTTCCGGATGGATGCAGAGATGGTTCGAGACTACGCGCTGGTATCCAGTGGACTGATGATCGATACGATGTACGGCCCCGGCGTCAGACCGTACCAGCCGCAGGACATCTGGAACATTGTCGGATTGCCCGGCGGAGACACCAGAAACTACAGCCGGGATTCCGGAGACGGACTTTACCGACGGTCACTTTATTCGTTCTGGAAGCGGATGGCCCCTCCGCCGAACCTCGAGGCGTTTAACGCTCCGAACAGAGAAGTCTGTACTGTTCGTCGGGAACGAACTAACACACCTTTGCAGGCACTGGTCACACTTAATGACCCTCAGTTCTTCGAGGCTGCTCGAGTACTGGCTCAAAACGCGATGAACGCGGGTGAGGACAACAATACTGTTCTCGACTTTATTGCAGCGCGAACCGTCTGCCGCCCGCTGAACGAGACGGAACGCCAGATCATCATGGAGTCTCATACGTCCTTCCAGACGCATTATCAGGATGCTCTCGAGCATGCGGAAATGCTGATCGAAGTCGGCGACTTCGAGACTGATAAAAGTCTCGACGCAGCAGAACTTGCAGCCTGGACGATGGTCTGCAATCAGATGCTGAACCTTGATGAAGTCCTGACCAAATAACCGTTGAGCGGATCGACGACGGAAACTGCGGAGTATTTCTCCAACTAACCGGACACAAAACATGAACCCGTTTGAACAGTTCCAGCAACTACAAACCCGAAGGTACTTTCTTTCAAAAGGCAGCCACCTTCTGGGTGGTGCGGCGCTGACATCGTTGCTGGGCAACTCACTAGCGCGAGCGGCGACGGCCCCCGACGTACGCGAACCGCATTTTCCAGCCAAAGCAAAGCGCGTCATCTATCTGCATATGGTCGGCGGACCATCACAGATGGACCTGTTCGACTACAAACCGGAAATGGACGAGTGGTACGACAAAGACCTGCCGGAGTCCATCCGCAATGGTCAACGTCTCACCACCATGACCAGTGGACAGGCCCGGTTCCCCGTTGCGCCTTCCAAGTACAAATTCACCCGGCGAGGTGAATGTGGAATGTGGATGAATGAGGACCTGCTTCCCTGGCTGGGTCAGAAGGCTGACGAAATCTGCTGGATGCGTTCTCTGCACACCGAAGCGATCAACCATGAACCCGCGATTGCGGCCATGCAGACCGGGAACGAGATTACCGGACGCCCGTGCCTGGGATCGTGGGCTTCTTACGGCCTCGGATCTGAGAATGAAGATCTGCCTGCATTTGTTGTTCTGGTCGCCATCCCTTCCAACCGCGAGCAGGAACAGGCAATTTCCTCGCGGCTCTGGAGCTCAGGTTACCTGCCCGGCGAATACGCCGGAGTCCGGTTCCGCAGCAAAGGCGATCCGATCCTCTTTATCAACAATCCGGTCGGCGTCTCACCGGAGATTCGCAGGCAGTCGATCGAGTCGCTGAACAAACTGAATCAGCTCAATTACGAAGCTCTCGGCGATCCGCAAACCAACACGCGAATTCAACAATATGAAATGGCCTTTAAAATGCAGGCCAGCGTTCCCGAGCTGACTGATCTCAGCACGGAAACGGACGCCACTTTCGAGCTGTTCGGGGAAGAAGCAAAGACACCGGGTACTTTTGCCAACACAGCACTGATGGCGCGCCGTCTGGCAGAACGCGGTGTCCGCTTTATTCAGGTCTACCACAACAACTGGGACCATCACGCGAACGTCAATGGAAGACTGCCGTCACAGTGCGCCGATGTGGACAAACCGTGCTATGCACTGCTTGAGGATCTCAAACAGCGTGGCATGCTTGATGACACGTTGATCATCTGGGGCGGGGAATTCGGACGTACCATCTACTCTCAGGGAGGATTGTCCAAGGAGAACTACGGACGCGATCACCATCCACGTTGTTTCACAATGTGGATGGCGGGAGGTGGAGCGCGTGGTGGACAGATCTACGGCGAGACCGATGACTTCTCGTACAACATCGTTAAAGATCCGATCCATATTCGTGACTTCCATGCAACCGTGCTGAATCTACTGGGCTTTGAACACGAGCGATTCAGCTTCAAGTACCAGGGTCTCGACCAGCGTTTGACCGGTGTGGAAGAGGCTCACGTAATCGAAGACTTGTTGGCGTAATTTAACGCACCGGTTGATCGAACAGGAGGCAACAGAGAAAACAGAGAAGTCTCGGCATTGTTGAATGAGATTTCCGATGTTTGAAGTATCGGACTTCATTCGTTCGTTCCGGCACCCGGAACAATGGCTCCCTTAACTCTGCTTGCTCCTATTTAATAGACATCCAAGCAGAAAAAAAGCCGCAGTTCGATTCCTCAAACTGCGGCTTGTCATTAACACTTCCGGTTACAGTTCAACCGACTCCACTTCGGCGACGAACCGTGCGGCATCGTCACTCATGAACGAGGACACCACGTTGAACACCGCGTCACTGAAGCCGCCGATGTTCAGGATGTCGCTCCGTTCCGGAGCCTGGGTTGTTCCGCAGGGCTGAATATCGATGCAAACCAGCTTTGGCGACTCGTTGCCCAGTCGCTTCTGGTTGGCCACGAACTTCTTCCATTCCGTCATCACGGCTGTCGAGCCGTAACGACCGTTGCGTACCCAGCTTTCGTTGTCGCTGACCAGCACGATTCCCGCGAACGCCCGCTTGCGGTAAGTCGAGTTGGCTTCTGCCAGAGGCAGCGAACAATCGGTTCCGCCTCCACCGAACTTCGCCAGTCGCGCCGAAACGCTCAGGATCGAATCCGATGGATCGATCTTTGCCTTATAGGCACGAGTGTCAAACGGAACAACAACGCTGTCCGGGTTGCGTCGCATGATGGCTGCTGCGAACAGAGCCGCAACGTCAACACAACGCATCTTGCTGGTTGCACCCCGACCACGCCATCCGGTAACCGGACATGTCATCGATCCCGATGTATCCAGGCCGATAATGACCGGACCCGGCAGTTCAGGGACGTTTCCACACGCTACCGAAGCAGCGTCGTGCAGAGCCGCCTTGATTCGCGCCGGCAGTTCTTCCGCAGCGTTCAGGTACGCAGCCAGGAACTGGTACGGGAACTGACGCGAACGTCGAACTTCGTCTTCACTCGCAATCCGGTCGGCAACGTACGCGATCATCTGGGCGTCCGGACGACCACCGTTCAGCTTGAACACATCGTGACGCAGCAGAGTGTTCAGGTTCATCCGTAGCGCCTGAGGACCCATCTGTCGGGCAATTGCCTTCCAGACGATCGGTCCCTTAGCTGTATCGGCCAGCAGGTCCCAGCGAACACGCAGGTCACCCGCAATCAGCGCCTGTGCTTCCGCGGTTTCAGCCTGACGGAAAGCGATCAGCCCCTGTACTTCGGCCGGCAGATCGTCCGGAGATGCAGGTGCCCACTTCTCCACTTCCTTGTCAGTCAGCCAACCGAACAGCGCACGTCGGCTGTTGTCCACCGGTGTCGGTCGAGCCATGCGCAGTACGTCGCGCAGGCTTGGATCGTTACCGATCGATGCCGACAGCAGCTTTCCCGCCGAAGCCTGGTTCAGCCAGCGCTGAAACGCACGCTGCAGCGAGGACGACAGACTCTTGCGACCGAACTGACCGCTACGAATCATCTGAAACGCAGTTCGCAGAACGCGACCGTTATCTACAACGCGGTCAAAGATGCGATGCATCAATTCCGTGTCGCGAACTGACAGCGAAACCAGCAGGGCAGCCGGCATGTCCTTCATGTACGCTCGCTCACGCGAGTACACCGCCAGCTTGGCCAGAAATTCGTTGTCGTCGATCTTGTCGATCAGTTCACGAATCTGAACCAGCTGATCATTCGCACGTGCGTAGTAGGTACCGTTGAAGCATCCGGTTGCTGCCATCTGGGCCAGAGCGTGCTTTTCGCTCAATGCGTAGGCACGACCGCCCGCCTTGTTGAATACCGATGCGCGTGGCAGTTTACTTGTAACGCTGGAAAACAGAGACTTGTTAGCCATAGCTGGATCCTCAAAACAAAATGTGTATCTGAAAGTGTGTTCCGGTGCCCCTTGCCAGAGCACAACTACAGCTCCGGTGACACTTTTAAAGAAATTCAACTCGACGAAGTTGTGGGCAGAAGAAATTCTTCCCCCATAGGCCGCTGATTTTCAGCAGCAACTATTCGGGCCGGCCCGTAATGCATCTGAGCGTGAGCGGGCCGGACTGGATTCGAACCTGCAAGACCATGTATTCCACTCCGGCAGTCGAGATTGAATGTTGAAAAAAGGAAGTTGAAGGTGATCGACGAAGTTATGAATCAGAGATTACGGTGCTCTACCTCTTGAGCTACAGCGCTGGATTTAATAATCGCGCTGACGGGACTCGAACCCGCAACACCCGGCTCCCAAAGCATGTACTCCAATACGGCAGTCGATCGTGTTGATTTGATTGTTTGTCTGTCATGGTTGTTGCTCCTGAAACGTCCGATCGACGAAGTGTTTGGCCAGAAAAATCCGAGGCTCTACCAACTGAGCTACAGAGTGCTTTCGCACACCGGCGGGGCTCGAACCCGCGACAATCGGGCTAACATGTATTCCAACCCGGCAGTCGATCGTATTTCAGGTGTTGTAAAAGTGGCGACGAATGGTTGAACAGAGATCCGGGCCAAATGCCCGATGTTTAGCTCAAACATGTACTCCATCCGGCAGTCGCCGGGATCGTTTCGGCCATTGGATTTCACGGTCAGGCCGTTAAGTGCACCGCGCGGGAATCGAACCCGCAAATGCCGTGAAGACACCTCCGGACTCACCGGACGGCCCATAGACTAAATTCATTTCAACGAATGGTTGCCCCGAGATGCTCATTTGAAAAGCCGGTTCGGTCGTCCCGTTCCGGATAGCCGAAATTGACTCCGGAGGTTGACTGGCGCGGTCATCTCAAACAACTTTTGAGAATCGCGTACCGTTCACTAGCCGGTCACCCGGCATCGCTACCTTAGGACCGTCATGTACTCCAGGCAGGCAGTTGAATTGAACTACCCCTTAGGACATTCATGCCACTGCGAGGTTCATCATTCTTGAAAAATGCCGTCGACGAAGTTTTGAACCAGATGTCATGGTGGAAAATGTATTCCGGCCCAGCAGTCGATGGCAGGTATGTCAGACACATTCACTGGAAGATGGTTCATGCAGATGTGAACTGGAATGCACTACGACGCGGGGCTTTCGTCTGTCGACTTGTAGCTGCGCATCAGAACGTCTCTCGCGCGGTCTCCTGTGACGAACCAGTTTCCGAATTTCATATGCTCAAATACCTTGCCCGGATATCGGACCGCTAAGAGCACGCATCGCCCTAACGAGCTGTGAAAAAGAAAGCTGATTCCGAAACACCAATCGCAAGAGTGCTCGCAGAGCTGTTCGAAATCTGGGCGAAACCCCAACTATTTCTACGTATCTACGTTCGTAGTTACCACCTTTCTCAGAGTCCGTTTCGCTTAGTTCGGCAAGATCCTCGAAATCATCCAACTTTGCCAAGAGTTTTGTGGCCATTAACTTGTCATGAGGATCATGATTCCGCATGGCTTTGCTCCTTCAATCCGACGCGTGTTTAATTGCGAATGGGGGTTAACTATAGATTATTTCGCTAATATTTGACATTGATTTGCAGGAACTTGTTATGAAATCAAAATACCTAGATAATCTCGAAACTACGAATTGATGGGATCCTACGAGAGCATTTGTTTGAAATATGGCAGGAAATCATGACGCAACTCATTCTTTTCCTCGAACCTCACTTTCTTTCCCTAGTGGAAGGCTTGGCTGTTGAACGCAAGATTCCGATTCGAAGGTTGTCTGACATTGATGCGTTAGGCCTTGAAGCCAAACGAATTTTAGAATCTCAAGGAGAGATAGCAGCGTTCATCGATGCAGGATTCGCGCAAAGGCTACCAGATTCGCTCGTTCAACAGATTTTGTCTGAGACCTCCACATTCAAACTCTTCATCGTAAATTCGGGAAAGAAACAATTCAGTGATATCGGGGAAGCAACAATTTATGCCCACGACATAAAAGTCTGTCTTGATTCGAGAATCCTATGGTCCAGTGTTTCCACTTGGCTTGATTCATTGAAAAGCTCCCGAAGCTTTAAAAGAGTCGAAGATGAGCATGACCGAGTCAAGATGGTCGACCTTTCACATAGATCAGACCCGCATTTGGACACTGAAATCGGAGCCCTGTTTGCGCGTCACATTTCAGAATTCGCGTCTTCTATACACAACGATGGGAACACGCTTAACAAGACCTATGTACAGATTCTGGATTCGGAAGCGTTCAAGGTCGTTTCCGGAAAAGAGGTAAAGCAGCTAGGTAACAGCCTTAACCTGTTCAACGATGTACTGTTCGTACCCAACAGGCGAACGTGTATTTTGCTAGGCGATCGCGGTTGTGGCAAAACCACTTTCTTGCACTATTTCTTCAAAAGAAGCTCAACTGACAAGCCTAACCCAAAAACCATCTCGAACGGAACTGATGCTCGCCAGCCGAAAGTTTGGCACTGCTTCGTAAATTTCTTGCGGTACAACTTTGTTGGAGATGCTCATCACTTAACGGTCAAAACACAAGAGTTGGTATTCGAAAAACTAAAGTCAAGGTCACAACTGCCGCCCGAGTATTCAGGCTTGGAGTTCGCTGACTTCGTTCGTCGCGCAGATTATGATCCAACTGATTTATTGGACTTAGCCGCGAAGAATCAGGTTGATATCTCAGCAATAAAATCACTACTCGAAGACCTCTTCGACCACCTATCAGATGACGAATTATTAGAGTTGTATCGCAAGGCAGAGGGCAGGGATTGTGACGTGTCTGAAGCGCGAAAATGGAAGATTGCCGGTCTTGCTGAAATGCCCTCTGAATTCGTATGCAGAATGGTTGCATTCTTTGGTGAACAGTCCAGAAAAAGCCGTGGGTCTGTTATCTCAGAGGCAGTTCTTTCTGGAATCGCCCACTCCGATGAGTACAAAGGCGTACTTTCGCGGTTTGGTGTGGATCCAGCAAACCTGTCTGGCAATTCCAATATCGAAATCAAAACCGCTCTAAGATCTTGCCTAAATGAAATTGCAAAGAATTCAGAAGTTGTCGTAGTCGTTGACAACGCTGACAGAACAAATAGGCAAAATGTTGAGCTTCAAATTTTCAGAGCAGCATGGCAGTATTTCTCAGAGTGTCATGATGTGCGATTAGTCTTTTCCATGCGACGAAGCACGTATCACAACCATGGAAAGCTTGTAGAAGGTTTTGAGAATTCGAATCATGATATCGCCGAGTATGCGATCCTCTCCAAAATGGTGCTGTCCCCACCAGATT
>JBCCFB010000079.1:0-24080 GCA_039029995.1 Planctomycetota bacterium | reverse complement strand
TTGTCGTCTTCCCGGCTTTCAGTGAACTCGGTCAGTTCCTCGACAGTAGGAATCCGCCCGAGGACATCCAGGAACAGCCGTCGACACCATTCTCCGTCAGTGGCTTCTCTGGAGGGCCGGAGATCGAATTCGTCCCAGACGGACGTAATTCGCTCGTCAATCTGCTGGACGCGTCTCTCAAGGGAGTTTTCAAGAGAATGCTCAGAAAGTGCTACCGAATGTGTACCTTCGGTAGCCACAGCAGGATATGGACTTCCCGAAAGGGCGAATCCAGCCGCAAGTGATGCCGAAGTCAGCAGGGCTATAGCCACCATTGTGTTTTTCATGCCACGCTCTCTCTGTTCCAAGCTCTCACTGTTCCTAGCTTCACTGTTCCTTGTGCATTGCTTCGTACTGCCGTTCTGTTTCTTTTCTGTGGCAATACGAGGCTTCAGTTTAGCAGACATCGTTTGATTATCGACGAAATCGTCGTGTCTGAGCCGGTTAAATATGCACATGCGGCGCCAGAAAGTACTCGGCCAACACGACTTCCATCGTCCAAAGCAGACGAGAGCACCGTTACATCAGCTCAACACATTGACGAACGGCATCTGACGAAGTCACTGGCGGTAACAATTATTTGAAAAACTTTTTTCGATGCAGCCCAATGGAGGGGTTTGAGGCTGCTTTGGTGGTGGGATTTTATGTATCGAAATCGAACATGTGTGCAATTTCGATACAGCAAAATAAAACAGGCCGGTAAGCGGAATAATTTGCTTACCGGCCCGGATATTATGATTGCGGCCAAGACTGCCTGTTTTTTGGCAGGCAGTCAAGGCACTGCCTCGTCTCTGTTCCGCCCCCAAATGCTATCGCATCAAGAGCGAACCACTTCCGAAATATCTACGAAGCAAAGGGTGTGCCAAAAGGTGCGACTATCGAATCAGCCCTGCAAATCTGAACCATGCCTAGATCCATGCCCAACGGTAATGCCATGTTATCCGAAAGCGCTGGAGGCGCCAAAGTAACTAAGTTTTCTGAATTACTCAATTCTACGAGTTGTATGGACGATTATCTGTTTTGACACATGCGTGCGCGTTCCGCGACTTGCGCAGCAGGTGTGCGATGTAAGGCCCGAAAAGGCAGGCGGATTCCAGATTCCGCTGCTGCCGACTGCCATCTGTCGTTGATGTGCGTCGAAACGGGCTGGGAGGATTTCAGTTCCTCGCAGGAACAAGACCCGGTTTCAAAAGGATTTGAACGATGCGATTCAAACACACGGCCGCAATTGTCGGCGCCGTGGCCCTGATGGCGTTTTCCGGATGTAATTCATTCCGGATTGCAGGACCATGTAAATCACTAACTCACCATACCGATGGACAGTGCCGCACATTGATGCTGCAAGACAGCTGCGTAGGCTGGGTCCGCAACTCTTTGAGTGGCTGTGGAGACTGCAATCAGGGATGTGGTTGCGCTCCTGTTCCAGACAACATTCCCACGCTTCGTGTTCCGGGCATCGGTCCGGGCATGTTCTGCTCTACCGGCAACTGCGGCTCCACTGGAAACTGCGGTGGCGGTTTGTTCGGCGGAGGCTGTGACGGTGGATGCGGAGACTGTGACGGTGGATGCGGAGACTGTGGTGGTGGATGCGGAGACTGTGGCGACTACGGACAAGGCCAGCACGTCAGCTTTGGCGATGGCGGTTGCGGCTGTGGCACAGGTTCTGACTGTGGTTGTCAGAGCGGAGGCGCCTGCGGCTGTAGTGGCGGCGGAATCGGCATGAGATTCGGCAACGGATGTGCCGACGGCGGATGTGCTGATGGCGGGTACATGGGCGGTGGTTGCGCAGATGGCAACTGCGGTTCAGATTGCGGTGGCATGGACTGTGGAATCGGCGGACGCCTCGGTGGTCGCATTGCACAAGCCGGCTTCCAGGGCGGAATGGGCTGCGGACCTCTTGGCTGCGGTCAAGGCGGACATCAGAGCGTAGCCAGCCGCGCACACGCACTCGGTCATGGTCACCTCGGAGGTCACGGTGCCGGTTGTGGTCAAGGTTATGGAGTCCTCGGTGGACATCCTTGGGGCGGATCTGTTCCACACACCAATCCTCCACAGAACGCCGGTGGAACTGCACCTAGCTACGCCTACCCGTACTACACAACTCGCGGACCGCGTGACTTCCTGATGGCCAATCCGCCATCAATCGGCTATTAGTCGAAATTCAGTCGCAAATAAACGCGGCTCGAGAACGAGAAAGACAGAACGTGGCACTGGACTCAGTGCCACGTTTTTTTTTAGCGGGTTTGCTCGAACGGGATGCTTCCGCCGAAGCGATAGAATTGCCGCAGATAATTTAACGAACTGGTATCGTCACCTAGGCATGCAGCACTGGCCGCTGCAGCTCCTTCAACATCGCCGGTGGCAAAGAGTGCTTCGGCAAGAGTGTCTCTGTATCCGGGATTGCCCGGTTCCAGACTTGCAGCCAGCTCAGCGTGATAAAGAACAAAAGGTTTCCGGCGTCCACTGCAGGCGCAAATCCACGCGTAGTTGTTGTGGCCGGTCGAACTATCCGGATATTGCGAGAGTACGTTCGCATAATGACCGGCCAGAAGATCAAACAAGCGGTCTGCTATCTCCGTTTCTCCACGGGCATCGAGGGCGGGCAGTACATGTTCGCCGAAACCGGGATCTCCGGGGCGGAAAGCGAGGCAGCTCTCAAACTGGTTCACACCCCCGGCGATTCTGCCTTCATCTACGAGCGCAAGCCCATTTGCAATACACCGCTGTCTTGCTGTCTCGAGTAGCTCAAGAGTTGGAAACTCTCCCGCTTCTGCAGCCTCGTTGAACAGTACGAGGTTAAGATGATTGACGGCGATGCGAGGATCTTCCAGCCAGATGGTTTCAGCGATCAATTTTCTGTATTGCGAACTGTTGGTGTCCAGTTCGGCACACATCGACATGTTCATCGCGTCGAGCAGCCAGCTACCGCGGTCCGCTTCGCGGAAACTGTCCATCGTTCGTGTCTTGCGGTAGCTTTCGAGCCAGAACGCGAACTGGGCGGTACGCCTGCGTGCGGCCCCATCGGCATCTCCAGCCAGAGCCAGCGATTCTGCCGCCCAGGTGACCATCAGCTGGTCCTCAGAATTCTGCCACTGGGCATCAAACAGGGCGGCAGATCGTCTGTACTGTCCGTTGAACCATAAAAGCCGGGCGCGCGAAATGGTTGACTGTGCCTTGTCGTTCAAACCCGATCGCTCAAGAAACAGCGCGTACTTTTCTCTGTCACCGTGCATCAACCACAGGCAGGCATAGCGGAAATAGAACTCACTCAGCTGGCTGGCCGGCCAGCTTTGATAATCTGGAAACAGATTGAGGATGGAAGAAGGATTGATCGGTTCATTTTCGATTTTCAGCGGGGAATTGCAAAGTCTGGCAATCAGTTTCATTCGTGTCAGATCGTCTTTGCAATGCGGCTTGAGCAACGAGTTCCAGTACATCGCATGAGCTTGATTACGTTGAAACAAGGGCTGAGCTACATAGGCGTAATCGACGGGTTTGTAGTGATCTTCCAGTATCCGCCAGACTTCATCTTTGAATCCGAGTCGAACGAGCGCTGACACGATAACGTTCCGTCTTTCGACGGATGATTCGTTGTCAATTCCATTGAGCAGCGTTCGCAAATGCAGAAGTGCTTCTTCGCGGTGACCGAGAGTGCCGAGACGCGATGCCGCTGTAGCACATCGGGCAAACAATGATTCCGCACGTTCGTTGAAGTAATCACGACCTGTGCGTTCGTACTGTTTTAGAATCGAGTCAATCTGACGTACTTTGCGGTCGTACCAGTCCACTCTCTGATCAATGCTTCCGGCAACCGACGGGGGCTCCATTCCGATAGCCTGAAATCCGCGGTCATGATCTTGAAGCCAGGAGTAAAGTTCATACTGCTGTTCAAACTTAAACTCATCAAAGAGTTCTTCGGCGCGTTCCAGTTGAAGAGTGGCAAACAAGAGGTTTAGAACCGCGACTTTCGGCGAAGAGTGGGATGAAAACTCCTGCTGGCCTTCCTCCTCGTTGCGCGCCTGGTCAAGAAGATCCTGAAGGATGCTCTCGTATTCATCCTTTTGCCCGGCAAAATAATGAGCGAGAGCTTTTTGTACAGCGGAAACTGCAATCTGATCCGGTGCCGGGGCAACGCCGGCGTCCCTGATCACGCATGAAGCTGCAATCAGGTCCCAACGCCCCATGTCTGCGTTCAGTTGACGAATGACGGAATACCGGCTGCGATCTTCGGTGATGTCCTGCGCGTACTCAAGTGCGGCTTCGCGCTGGCCGTCGAAACGAAGGAGTTTGATCAAGTTGATCAGATCCCGCTGCCAGGAAGCGATCTCATATTCACGGCTGGATTCATCTTCCGTGGCGTCAGGTTGTCGGGCATTGTCCGCAGACTCATCGACACCATCAGGAGCGACCGGTGGCCTCAGGCGAATGGTCTGCCGGTCGACCCGCAAACGCAATTCGTCCAACAGCTTTTTAAAACGCCCTTGCGTCCGGGCGTGAAAGGCACAAAGGGGGAGATCGAATTCGAGACACAACGGATGCTCCAGCAATATCTCCATTTCCGCCCACTCGCCACGCATGGCAAGGGACGCAATCGTTTCATCAAGCTCGATTACATCCGAGTAGAACTGGCGCCGCAGTTCGTAGGTGTCGAGTGACGAAATGAGGTCCAGGAGCACTGTGTATCGCCCCTGCCGGTAAAGGTTGTAAAGAATCTGCTCTCGAACGTTGGCTTCTCCGTCATGAAAATACAAGACCATCAACGCCGTAGAACGAGGAGTGTCTGCATCTATTCCCAGTTTGAATGCTGCGAGGATGCTTTTGATTCTTGCGGCCGATTCCGGTTCGACAAATGCGATACGGTTCTCAAGAATCTTCGTCACTTCCGGCCCCAGTCGCCACAACTGCTCTGCCGCTACCTGACGATCTGAAAAACGCGGTGAATTGAGCTCGCGCAAAAGTTCATCCACCCTTGCTTCGAGTCGAGCGTCATTGTCTGCGACTCCGTCATCTGAGGCGCCGGCGATCCCCCGGGGTTCCAGCGACGAGGATTGAGCCGCAGGACCTGATGTTTCGCTCCCGTTAGACTCGGTCGTTACCTGCCCGTAGGCAGCCGGCCCCGGGAAAAGAGAGAGCCACAGGGTTGCCATTAGCAGCAACAGAGTGCTTGCATGTTTTGAAAAGGAAAAGCTCATTTTGATCCGGAAGCATCCGTTGCCAGTTCATGATCGCTTCTCAAATCATATCCCCCGTCGAAGAAAAAGGTATCGCCGGAATGGAATTGGCGGCTTTGCAAACAATCGTCACATCTGAATCGTGCCGGACGAGGCATGAAAATTAGCAGGCTTTTGAGGCAGGAACGGGACTGATATTTGCGACATTTCTGACTTTCAGTAGGCTTCCTTCCGATTGACTGCACGGATGCGGTCATATTTCGCTGCCACGCAGCACCCTTCACGTCGCGCAGGAAGCGCGTTTTCCGCAGGAGGCGGACCGTGAGCAAAGCAACGCAGTTGTTGTGCGCAGTCTCTGCGCTTTTTGTCTACATCGTGGTTAGTTCCGGCTGTGATCCGGCTTCCAACGGTCCATTAATCACCGGATCGGACCCCTACGGAACAGCAACCGGCCAACAGGGGACGACCGGAAATCAGCCGGTCAGCGGAACCTATCCTGCGGACTACGGCGGATCCGGTTCTGCTCAGCCACCCACCGGAGCGGCTGCACCGATCATCGTCGGCTCGTTCAATATTCAGACATTCGGGCAAAGCAAGATAGAAGATCTGGACGCGATGCTTCCGATCGTCGAGGTCACCCGCAAATTTGACATCCTGGCCATTCAGGAATTGCGCTCGAAGGTCCAGGATGTGATTCCGCGTTTTCTGGACATGGTTAATGCCAATGGCTCTCGCTACAAAGCGATTGTCGGGCCGAGACAGGGTTATAACGACAGGACGTCGAACAACCGCTACTTCGAGCAGTACGTCTATGTATACGACACCGAGCGTATTGAGCAGGTAGGCGATGCTTATGTTGCCGATGCGCCTGTTTCACAAATTCACCGGTCGCCGATGGTGATGCAGTTTCGCACGAAGGAAGTCGCGCCGCAGGATGCCTTCCAGTTTGTGCTGATGAACGTGCACGTCGACCCAGACGATGTGCCGACCGAACACAACGTTCTGACACAGATAATTGATGGGGTCAGAAGAAATCATCCGTACGAAGATGACTTTATCCTGCTGGGTGATCTCAATGCGGCTCCAAGATACTTCCACTCGTTCCCCTGGTTTGCAAATCAATTTGCCGCCATTGAAGATCGTTGGCCGACCAATACGCGCGGGACGCGCAACATTGACAACATTGTTTTTGATGCTGCCGCAACAAACGAGTACCTGAATCAATCGGGCGTACTCAATCTTCCGCAAACATTCGGTCTGACCGTTCAGCAGGCAACGGTGATCTCAGATCACATGCCGGTCTGGGCCGTGTTTTCCGCCTACGAACAACCGCAAAGCATGATCGTTGAGGATCCTCGCGTCGTTCGTTGAGCCGGTTGTTGCTAGGTCCCGGGTGGCAGCTCAAGAGGCGCAAGCTGCATGCCATCTACACAACTGGTGTTAAGATTTTCAACGGTGCCTGCCGTCAGGAACTGTCTTTTGATCAGGTCTACGCATGGCCCGCCGATATCGTGGGCTGCCGGTACAACGACGTGCAGGCTGTTCGGGAAATTCCCGTGAACCAGATCGCCCCATTGCGGCGGTGTGACCGGGTCAATGGTCCCTGAAAAAATTAAAGTCTGGACATCAGAACACACGGGTTCACCATAGTTCTCCGGCAGTTCGGAACGAGGCCAGATCCCTGCGGCTGCCATCTGGGAATGGACTCTACTGCTGCCGACAAAAGATCCTGCTGTAACCGATTCGATTTCATCCGGGGTGATGCGGGCAACATCCTCTGCTGATGTAACGCATAGCAGCATTCCCATTGCGATCGACTGACGGAGACCGATGTTCTGCTGCAGGGCACTGGTGGCAAACGGCCGGTAATCACCGTCATAGGCGGCATTGATCAACAAGGGCAATCGTCTGCTGTTTCCGGAATAGTACATCTGAAACCTGACAGCAGAAGCGAACGTGCCTCGCGTCAGTGTTACCGTTTCAGTCTTGCCCGTGCCGCTGTGAATCACCTCAGCCTCAGCCGGTTCAACCTCAAGCCGGTCGAGAATCGTCTCGAACTTTGAACGAAGATCGCCGAAAGCGTTGCGGTACGGTTCGTTTGCTTCGACTTCATCAAAGATCAGATCCAGCGCCCGTTGCGCGCCGGGCGCATGGTACAGCGGATTGCGGAATTCGATCGGTGCACACCCGTGTAAAATCGCAGTTCTTACCGATCCACCATGTCGCCGAATGTAGACCAGTGACGCTCTCGTACCATACGAAGCACCGGAGATGTTGATCTTGTCGTAGCCCATGGCGAGACGGAAGTCGTTCAGGTCATCAGCCGCGTTGCAGGTTGAATATTGCGTTAGATCAAAGTCCTGCTGGAGTCGTTCAAGATTGGTGCGGACAAGTTCCGGCTCCCACAAAGACTCGAGATACTGTTGAAGCGTATCGCCCTCTGTCTTCATTTCGAATGCAAGCAGGTTGTCGCCACTGGTCCCACGCTGATTTATAAAGACAACATCGCGAGACTCCCGGATCCAGTGGTCGTTCCAGCCCCGCGCGGCATTTACGATTGCCTGACCCGGGCCACCGGCAATGACGAAAAAGGGATCGGGTTCAGGATTTTGATTGGTGGCATGTAGGACGACAAAATCCAGATGAATGACTTTTCCCGATGCTTCCGTTCGGTTTTCGTAAACGCGGAACCTTCCACTTGAAACCTTGCCAGGGCCCGCGGAATTCTCCGTCCGCACATCAACGAGCGCAGGGACTTCAAGACGTTCCTGCGCCTTAACGTTGTTAACGCCAAATTGGGCCGTCAGGACGAGAATTGCACACAAAAGAGGATTGATGGGCATAGGGCGGTTCCAGTAGACAATTGCGGCTGGCATACATTCTGCCACAGCTTCAGAGCGATGCCAAAACACTGTGGGCGGAAAGCAGAGTGGTCACCATTCCGTTGGGCGCTGTGCGCTTTCAGCGGCTACCTACTGCTGTGTCTACGTATCGCCATTGCCCTTAAGCGATATCGAGTGCTCGATCATTTTTAGAAGCCCGGTTCCCAATAGCCCCATTTCGGCAGTGCCCAGCGGAAAATGTCCGAGAAGCAATGCTTGAACGTAAAGCATCTCGATGCTGCTCCGTTGTAGTTCACGATCGTCGATGGAGGCGAGTTGCCGGATGAGCGGGCTGTTGTAATTCAGGCACAGCTGCGCATGAGCTGCCGCGGCCGGCTGCGAGGAGATACTGTCTAGAACTCCTGACCACAGCTCATCCGCCTTTTCTTTTGACTGTTCCAGTGATCGCAAAAACGTCGCTTCATCGTTACTGGTATACAGAGTCGGTAGCTCGGCAGGCTCGAATTTTTTTACTTCAGCCTGACAACGGAATGGCTGCAGAACGAGGTCCGCAAGTTTGATCAGATCGAAAACCTGTTCGCGCTCATCAAGTTCGAGTTCCTTGAAGTCCTGAACCATTTCACTGACATCGACGCGGTTAACGCTGATGCCGTTGATCATCCGGGCCATCTTTTCAATCAACTCGTTGTCATACACGTATCCCGCGTTGATCACGCAGATATTCTGAGCGGCAGCGACACCGGCAATCTGGCGGAACTGGTCCCGTGTAGCGACGAACCGGATGTTGTTATCAGTGACGTTTCGATACTCTTCGATCGTCATCATGCCGAGCGACGTTTCAAACGGCAGCCAGTTGATGAAGATGCGGAAGAATTCGTCGTCCTCAACCGCCAGTGCTTTGATGGGAAGAAAGTGAAGGGCAATCAGGCGGTCAAGACGCACCCTGTCCGTGTTGGCGAGGTTGATCAGGTAGTTCCGAAGCGCGTCGCCGATGGCTGCCCGCGTTTCTTCAAGGGCCTGATCCTCATAAAAGGCTTCCCGCGCGGCTGTCGGCCTTAGCTGTGTAACGTTGATGACGCCTTTGACAAAAAAAGCCCAGTCAGGAAGGAGGTTGTCAACCGTTTCGGCGAGCAGCATGTTTTTCAAGTAGACCCGATGTGCTCGCTTTGCATTGACACTGATCGAATGCGGGAGGACGTACATCACCCCTTCAACCCCGGTGTTCGGAATGTTCAGTGGAATGACATCGAGAAAGTCCTGTTCAAAAGTCTCTCTGCCGAATTGGATCAGCAGGTCGTGAGCCACGCCGGCTGTACCGTTGGATAGCTTCCACGGCGGCGTCTCGTTGATTGTTGTTCGGTTGTTACCACTGGATACAGTGATTTCAGATTCGAGATACTGACCGAAATATTCAGCAGTTTTGACGACAAAGTCATATTCGAAGAAGTCATTGCAACCCGGTTTGGCCCGCAGATAAACGCGCGTCCCGGCTTCAAAATCCAGATCTATGGTCGAAACGTTGTAAGTTCCGTCTACACGGCCTTTCCATTGAACAACCGGTGAATCAGGTTTGACGGAACGGGTGATTACCACGATTTCCTCGCAAACGAGGAAGGCTGACAATAGACCTATTCCGAATTGCCCGATGAAATCGTCTCTTGAAAACTCACCACGTTTGGACGACCTCCCGATCGTCGCTAGAAATTCGTGTACTTCCGGTTCGGTCAGTCCGATTCCGTTGTCCTGCACGATCAGTGTCGGGGGAGTCGGTTTGCCATCTGCGGAATCATCAGCACTTCGAGGCGGGATAATTTCAAAAGAGACTTCTCCACGCAGACCGTCTTCAATAGCGCGACGGGCTGTGATTGCATCCACCGCATTTTGCAGCATTTCGCGCACGTAGACCTGAGGACCGCTGTACAGATGGTTGGACAGCAGATCGATAATTCCGCGAAGATTTACCTGAAAATTCTGTTGGCTCATTTGAGATCTATTTGCGAAAAACAAATGCGAAAAACAAAGAGGCGTCCCGCGCACGGCTGATTTTCCGTGGGCGTGGCGTTACGAAAGGATTTGGTTTGACAGTTACAAAGACAAGTCTGCTGTCCGCTTCGGAACTATTTGTCTTACTGAACAAAAGTCAATTGTAACGCTGATCCAGAATCCGTGTTTTGTTCAGGGGACCGTAGAAGGAGCAGTAGCGTTGGACTTCACTCGCAGAAACATCCGGGGTGCTTACCGGGTAAACGGATCGCGCGGCAGATCAAATATGGCAACCTGATGGTTTGCCGGCCGGGCATCGGCCTGCTAGTGGCCAACACCTGTTAGTGGCTTGCATAGGCCCGGCTTTGTCGCAGGGCATCTACTGTGACACGCATTGCCGTTTCAGGTTCAGCCGGCGGTGTCCCGCTCGACAACAAGATCAACACGACAAACGGAACGATAAGAACGAGCAGCAACAAGGTAAACACGATGTAGCAAGGAATCATCACGACCGCGCGGAGAGTGCCTCCGATTCCCGCCACGGCTTTTCTCGCCTTTTGCAGATTGCCAAGAATCTTTTCTTCCCGTTGGGCAATCGCGCCGGCGACGTTCTTCATACCGTCTTTGGCCTCTTCCAGTTTTTGCTCTTCCTCTTTCGTTGCCTCGACCGGGATCAGTTTTATCGCGGCGTGAACCGCGCGTCCCAGCGACTGGCGATAAATCCAGAGAACAGGCTGGCCGAGAAAACCGAGCATACCTCCGACGGCATTTTCCACGACCGGCAGAATGACGTCGGCATAGACCATCTGCACAAGTTCTCTGGTCGGTGGGAGTTTCTGATCCCCCGAAGATAGATTCCGGAAGTCTTTGGCAACCTGTTCGGTAACGCCGAAAAGAAGGTCGACAAGTTTGAGCATGCCTGCGGAACTCCGCCTGATGACATCGGCAATGCCTACGGCGAGCCCTCCAACCACACCAAAAAACAGGCTGTAGGCGCAGAAAAAGACAGCCCACAAGCCTTGAATCCAACCCGAAAAGAACGCGACGACAGCAATGATCAGCATCACGAATCCGCCGAACATGCACCAGCCAGCCAGTTTCCGGAAGGCACCGGGAATGCTGACGAGTTCCTTCACCGTCTCGAATAATTCAGGTGTTCGATAACTCTGGAGGCTGAATTTCTGGTCAGACTTATTCATGCTACCTATGGAGGTGGGGAAGGGAATTGCGATGTAAATACCGGTATTGCGGACAACAAGCCCATTGTCTGCCGTCATCGGCGCGGTATTTGTTCGCAAACGGGAATCGGATATTGGCTATTTGATTTTTGCAACTCACTGCGCCTCTTGCAATTTCGTTGACCGCCAAACAGACTGAAAAGGTCACTCTTTCTGTCAGGCCGAAGTCATATCGGCTACTGTCTTATAAAATTTGTTTTTGTGATGCAGGGCGCGCAAACGAGAAGACTTCTGCCTGACAGCAGGAATGACGGCGATAGGCGTAATGCCGATCGCTTTTTTTTTGCCCACGACGATTCACCATGTCTGCCTAATACTCAGCGTACTCTTTTGCAGTTCACTGACGCCGGGGGGGCCGTCTAATCTACTGTTCGCGGCTCTACTGTTCGCGGCGGGGCAGTTGCTCCAACTGCTTTCTTATCTCGGCAATCGGGACCGGTTCGTAAGCGTGATCGTCGGATTCCACGAGCCGTGCATGGAGACCGCTGAACATCAGGTTCTGTTGAACTTCAGCTTCGAGCGCCGCAAGCCAGCCGGGGAGATCCATTCCAACGCCCATTGTGGCTCGAGTGAATGCCTTGGTTTCCTGATACAGAAGTTCAAACGATCGACGCGAAGATTCCTCGGCCGGGTCGAGCATCGCCGGACCGACGAGTGCCCTCAAACGATCGATCTGCATCGGATGGCCGAATTTCTCTTCGAGCCTGCGCCCGATGGTTTCCATCCTGATCGAATATCTGCTGCGTAGTTGCTCGAGTTGAGCCAGGTACTTGTCAGCTTCCGGTCCAACTCGCTCGCGAAGCGATCTGCGCCACAACCTGGCAACGCCGTTTTCGCCGTCACGGACAAGTATCTCGTGCGCCCAGACGACGGGTTTCAGATTCCATGAAACACGTTCGTATCTGGCTCTCAGACGCAGGAAGTCCAGCAGGACGAATACCTGATTGCCATGATCAGACTGGGTTGTCGTTGTGTTGTAGTCACAATACTCACCGTAGTTTTCCAGTATCGCTTCCAGCACAAGCGAGATATATCTGGCCGCCTTATCCAGCGGCATGGCGGTGCCGATTTCGTCCAGCAGGCGCCAGTCCGGGCGTTTGTGGGACTGCATCAACTGTTCAAGCCAGCTGGCAACACCCTGATGAAGAATTGCTCGGACGTTTGCAAGCTGGAAAAACTCCTGAGTGAACAAGTCGGCGCCGTACTTCTCGATGAATTCGACAAGCCGTCCCCATGGCCGGATATCGATGACCTTTTCCATGACGCTCAAGCGAAGCGTCCGGCTGTGATCGAGCCAGAGAATCAGCATCGATTCGGTCAGCATTTCGATGCACTCGAACAAAACCGTTTCACAGTGGCCGGCAATCTGTTCTGCTTCAATGACAACACTCTGCTCGGGATCGCTGTTGTCTTTCGATTTAAGACGCGCTTCCTCGGCCTGATCGACAAGTTGTTCGGCCAGATCAACGGTTGATTCGACCAGCGTCTGGACCATGGAGGAAAACGCGACCTGGAACAACTGGTCGAATTCAGTAACCGCGCCGCTTGTGACGGGGTTCGATCTTTCCATCGTCAGCGCAGTGCGGGTCAGTTCAAAAGTTTCGACAAACAGGCCGAGCGAAGGAAGCGAGCCCAGCAACTCGAGCATCGCAGTCTGGATGACGCGTGCGCGGACAACGGCTGCCGGATCTCCACCTTTAGACGACGGTACGTAAAGCAGCGGTTGTTTTTGCAGGAACTCGATCAGCGCCGGCAGATTGGCCGAGACATCTTTGCCGCGATCCAGTAGATCTGCGGCAAGCACTGTAACGAGTTCGTTGTGGCCGCCGACAAGGCTCTTTCCAGTGGCGTCATCATCCGCCTGATCAAGCGGGCGGTCGTCTACGACGTGATCGATAGCCCTGACAACCGCTGTAAGCATCCTGACTGCGTTCTCAGTTTCAACACAGGTGTTGATCGCCCGCTCCAGCAAGGCATCTTTGTAAAGCCTGAGCCGGTCGTATTCGATCATCGAATCACGATCGACGCCACGCTGAGGAATCTTGTATTTACCCACAGCGTCAAGCAACCGGATAATCCTGTCCCGGTTGCTGACTGCCTGGGCAACCCAGCCTGATACGATGTCTCTTCGTTTTTTCAGCCTTGAGCAGATGTTTTCATCCGGATTCCGGATTCCATCTCGCGGCAATGGAATATTGGCGGCAACCTGCCAGAATCCGGCTACGGTTGCCGTAAACTCAAGCCGTTCAAGAATCCGTTCGACTTCGGCTTCCAGCGCATCATCGGCCGGGCCGCTGCCGTGCTCGAAGATGGCACCTTCCATGCCGTCATCGGTCGAATCCTTGTACGTGACATCTTCGTAAGCAGCGCCGAAAACATCTGAGGAATCTTCGGCTTCGAATTCTCCGTCAGCGGACTCTTCTTCGCCCGGCGAGTCCTCTTCGTCTTCAGCCGCCTCGACCTCGGCGGCCAGCCTTTCGATTTCTCCCATCCGACCGGGATTGAAGTCGGGTATCTTCCAGTAGGATTCTGCATTGGGTTCAAGGAAGTCATAGAACTTCCGGATGCGATTCCATGTCGCGTCAATTACTTCTTCAGGCGAACGGACCTCAGCGCTGGATTTTTCCTGGGTCGGGGAGCTTTCCTGGCGACGCGCGTTCTTCTCTTCGCGAACCAGTGAGTTGGTCAGCAGGTTTTTCTGCTCATTGATCCAGCGGAAGACCATCTCGTGAAACGAACTGTCACCGTGTTGCAGTCCAACAAAATCGGCCTGCGAAAGCCAGTGAATCAGCAACGCGCTGGACGTCTTGTAGTCACCTCGCTGCATCAAAGCGTCGATAACCAGCGCGTAGGCTTTGGGCGAATCGAACATGCCCGCATGCCCGGACCAGAACTTGATGTTTCCGGTTTCAGCTCCGCCTTGATGCCAGAGATTCAGCGCCGTCGCAACAAGTTCAGCTGCTCCGTAGATTTCCTCCGGATCGACCGCTTCAACGGCCAGGACTTCATGAGGCGCGTACTTGCGCCACCAGTTGGTGATCTCACGGAAATGCCGGCTGACCTCCTGGCAGACATCCTGTCTGTCACGTGCGGCTGCCTCGCTCCAGAGACGCGAACAAAGGGCGAGAATTCTCTCAACCATTTCAACCAGGTCATAGGCGCGATGGTCACTGACCGAGTTCTCAAGCGCCGGGAAAAGGCTGTACTGGGCGTCGAAGCCGAGAATGTTCCAGGGATCTATGATCGCACCGCAATCGATCCCGTCTTTCAGACGCTGGAACACTTTGGGGATCCTGCTGACCGCGCGGAATAAATGGTCGTTTTCCAGCTCGCCTTCTTCCAGAGTCGGTTGCAGCCGGCCGTTTTCAATATCGGGCCCGGCTGTTCCGACGACGCGGTCCAGATCCTGCGCTGCAGAACTCAGGAGGCAATCGATCTGGCACATAATTCTGGCGCTGGCAACAGGAACAATCAAAGACTGCTTCTCGGCCGCATCGGGATACCCCATCCGGGCGAATATGGACGCAAGGCGGCAGTTGACCAGTTGTGCTGCACGTCTCTGGGCAAGCCTCGCGTTCAGATCCTGTCTGACCGCGCCGAACGGCTGATGGCGCGCGTTCGATTCTGCAATCAACCGCTCACGATGTTCTTCGTCCAGTTTTTCGATGAGATCTTTGTAGAAGTCGTCACGGTAACCACCGATGACCGGCAGAAGAATTCCGAGCGTAGTCTCGGAGTCGTACGTGGAAGGGGAGTCTCCCGTGATGCCTGAAGCCATCAGCATTGTGCCCGCGAGGACTGCCGACGCTTCCAGCAAGAGTTCGTCGCGGGACAGGCCTTCCGCGGCCTCCTCACTGACGGCGTCTCGCTCCACACGCGCAAGCAACGCATCAAGAATCACCTGATGAACAATAAAGCGATCGTAGTATCCGTCATTGGTAATCCGTTTCTCATCCCATCCGCCGAAGTGGTGGTTGGGCCGCTTGTTAACCGGATGATCAAAGTCGTAGGCGCGAGGGTCCAGTGACAATTCCTTCAGGCGTGCCGGATCAAAGCAGGCAGCGCGCAGAATGTGCGGGCTCGTGTCGTTCAGAATATCCAGCGCCGAGGTAACCAGTTCGCTATAAGGGCCGGCTGCTATTCCCGCACCGTTTACGAACAGCGGAACGGGACTAACCCATTCACGACGATACGGCTCGATCTTCTGTGACTCCAGCGAAGCGACGGGACGATGACCGATGTAGTCGTTGATCCGGCTCAGGACGCGATTGACCAGGCGATCAACTTTCGGCCAGTGCTCCTCACCGGGGTTCGCAAGCGCTACTTCGGCGTTCCCGTCGTCCACCCACGGAAGCGTCTCACTCCACGGCTGGCCTTCACTCAATGTTGCTTCAAATACTCTGGCCAGGAAAAATGAATTGATTGCGTTCGCTGCATCCTGATGAAAGAGCAGGTCGCGATGGTTCTGCCAGAGCGCGGGAAGTACGTGCTGTGAGATCAGCCCCAGCGTCACTCGTGACTGGAGCACATCTCTCCACGTCTCGTTTTCCGAAGTCAGTTCTTCGATTCGCCTGCAAAGCGTATCGATGACCTTTCCTGCAGGAATTGCACCGATCGAATCGACATCGAGCGAGTGGCGGTGCTCACTATTTGTATTAGAGGGTCCGTTTTTCGAAGAGCCCGCTTTTGAAGCTTCACTCGAATCGGGCGATGCTTCGAGTTCCTCGAGTTCATTGACGGCACGGAAAATCGAATCAAGTGCGCTGTAGAAGCGGGCGTCATGATTTCCGGAAGAGAAATTCAGGTAGCCAACAACCTGGTCGATCGAGTCGAGATCGGGTTTTCCAGGTTTTGAGCTACCCATCTGAATTCCGGAAAAGTTGGTGGCCGCGGCCGGCTAACCGCGATGGGAGCCGGCATCGAAATCTAACTGGCAGAAGAATCGCTTAATCTAGGAAAAACCACCTTGAGTGGTCTAGTGGCTGCGTGCGATGGAAGCCGGCTGATGACCCCGAATTGGCGGGAAACTATCTGACAATTCCGGCCGCAAACAATTGCAAACCCGCCGGTTGGAGTCGTTCAACCTTGATCCTGCAGGACAATCTGCCGTTCAGGTATTACCAGTTTTTCCTTTTTCAATGGTGAAATAGTCAGGGAATCCGGCCAAACACGGAAAGCCTTTTTTCAATTCCTGCGGGTCGTCAGATTTGCCGAAGAAATTAGGGGATTCTCTTGATAAAATAGGGCGTCAGGGAGGTTCCGCGCAAACACGGCGGATCTCCGGTCCTTAGAAGCAACCGGTAATCAGGGGCAAATCTACCGGTGGCAAGATTGACGCAGCGATATCGCGAACAGGAAGAGCTGGATTTCAAAATGAAGCAACTCACCCGAAAAGTAAACTCGATTCTCCCGCGCGCAGGTGGAGCAGCCGCAATGATGCTGGCCGTTTCCGTTTTGCTGGCTGGAGCCGTGAACGAAGCGTCGGCTCAAAATGGAGTTGTTTCGACATCCAATGTGGGGCATCTCGGTCTGAAAGTTGACTGGATGTCTCAGCTCGATGTCGGGCCGCGCGGAACAATTTCCGGCGTCGGTTTGCATATCAACGAGAACCTTGCCCGTCGCTATTACGAAATCAGCTACGGAACCAATCGTGAAGAGATTTCAGAAAACGATATCAATGCCTTTGGTGAGGAATACGGACTCGACGGGGCGCTCGAACAGGCGCTTGTTCGCAAGTCGGTTATCGAAGCTGAACTCAAAGCCCGCGGAATGGAAGATGTCGAAGTAACGATCAGCAATCCCGTTGAGGCCGAAGACGGATCCGTCAGTTACGTCCCCAGCTCACTTCCGAAGTCCACTATGTACGCAACCACGAGTCGTGGTCTTGTCGCAGCCATCGACGCCGATTCCGGAAGAACGCTGTGGTCAACCTTCGTGGGCAACCCGCGTTACCTGACGACTGGTCCCGGCTACAGTGACGACTATGTCGCAGTCTGCAACGGTTCTCGTGTTTACTGCCTTGAGGCACAAACGGGAAAACTTTTGTGGGATGTCGAGTCGGACGGCTCACCTGCAGACGCACCAAGCATCGGGAAACATTTCGTTTTCGTTGTCCTTACCAACGGTCGCATGCAGGCTCTACCTCTCAATCGCGACGGCATCGGCGGTCGAACATACATTGGATCCGGACTCGGGACAGCCGCTCCACTTATTACCGAACGTTCAGTGTCATGGCCTACGGAACTGGGGCACTACTCGGTTGTTCCACTGACAACTCAACAGCGAACGATTATTGAAAACGTCGGTGTTTTTGAGGCTGAGTCGATTGCATATCGCCTTCGAGCCGACGGAGCGATTCTCTCCGGTGGAACGGCGGCAGATGGCAATCTCTACGTGACGTCTGTAGACGGCTTCGTCTATGCCGTCGAAGAACGAACCGGAGCTATCCAGTGGGAGTTTTCCACCGGCAACCGCATCGAACGTTCTGCATGGCCTTACAGAGGAAATCTGTATCTCGTAACGGCATCGAACATGCTTTACAAGCTCAACGCTACCAACGGGACAAAGGCAGAGGGCTGGGAAGAACCTGTCGAAGGAATTTCACGTTTTCTCGGTGCGTCCGGCGAGAATCTTTTTGTGCAGGATACAAACGGCGGCCTGGTTGTCCTTGATGAATTGTCCGGAAATCAGTCAGGTGCTGCCGATCTTCAAGGAGTCGATTTCACACTTCAAAACGTACAGACCAACCGGATCTACCTTGGAAACAGCAACGGTCTGATTCAATGTGTTCGTGAAGTCAGTAGCCCGACGCCCGTATTCCATCTCAACGAGATTCCGATGACCGCAGTTGCCGAAGCGGAAATGGATACTCCTGATGACGAGGGAGTTAATTCAGCTCCTCAACAGTCTGACGATCCATTTTCGAGAATGGACTCGGGCAACAATCCGTTTGGCGGTTCGCCTGCCGGTGGAAACAACAATCCGTTCGGCGGCGGCGGGAGCAGCACTCCTGCCGGCAACAATAACCCGTTCGGAGGTGGCGCACCTGCCGGAGGAGATAATCCGTTCGGTGGTGGAGCGCCGGCGTCCGGCGGCAACAATCCGTTCGGTGGCGGTTCCAACGACAACCCGTTCGGCGGCGGATAATTTGCACTGGTTGCTCACGGCTGTGTGAGCTTGTTTGAATCACTCAAGCGACGACCCTGCGGTCGTCGCTTTTTTTGTGTCTACCCGGGGGCAACCTGAAAAGCTGACGGTTGCGGAAACGGTACCTATTCAAGACAATCGCCAAACATGGGCCGGCAGATGAGCCGGCAGATGAGCCGAAGCGGCGGGTAGAAGTTCAGGAAGTTGTTGCGAATATGGAATCACCAGAAATCAAACGTGCACTCATCAGCGTCAGCAACAAGCTCGGCCTGACGGAATTTGCGAGCAACCTTGCAGCAAAAGGCATAGAGATCTACAGCACGGGCGGAACCCGACGCCACCTCGAAGAAGCAGGGCTCGAAGTCATCGACGTCGCTACCTATACCGGGTTTCCCGAAATGATGGACGGGCGGGTCAAGACGCTACATCCGAAGATATTCGCGGGAATCCTCGCTCGTCACAACAATCAGAGCGATCTCGACTCGTTGTCGGCTCACGATATTTCGACGTTTGAACTGGTCGTCGTAAATCTTTATCCGTTTGCAGCAACAATTGCCAAGCCGAACGTGTTGATGCACGAAGCCGTCGAGCAGATTGATATCGGAGGTCCGTCTCTCGTCAGAGCTGCTGCCAAGAACAGCGATTTCGTAACGGTTGTAACCAGTCCCGATCAGTACGACGACGTCGTTCAGGAAATCGAACAGGACGGGAGGACAACGAGCAGGACGCGGAAAATTCTGATGTCGCAGGCTTTTCAGCATACGGCAAATTACGATGCCACGATCGCGGACTACTTCTCCGGCGAAACTGAAGGCGAAGATTTTCCGGCCAGCATGCAGCTTACTCTCCAGCGAAAAGCCCAGCTGCGGTACGGCGAGAACAGCCACCAGCGCGCGGCGCTATACGGGCTCGATGAATTCGGCGGCGCCAACCTCGTTAATGCCAGACAGATCAACGGCAAGCAGCTCTCGTTCAACAACCTGCTGGACCTCGACAGCGCACTTGCAATCGTCCGAGGAGTCGGCGTGCCGGCTTGCAGTGTGATCAAACACAATAATCCATGCGGAGCCGCCTATGGAGACACACTGGCGGAAGCGGTTGAAAAGGCATTCGCGGGCGACCCCCTGAGCGCCTTTGGAAGTGTTGTCGGGATGAACCGCGAAATGGATGCTGAAACAGCTGAGCAGATGGCTGCCGGCGATCTCTTCGTTGAAGCAATCGTCGCGCCGGGCTTTTCACCGGAAGCCGAAACGATTTTGAAGACGAAACCCCGGTGGAAAAAGAATGTAAGGCTGCTGATCGTGGGTGAAATTCCCGAGGTAAAACCAACCTGGGAGTATCGCAATCTACAGGGAGGAATTCTGGTACAGGATGCCGACAACCAGCCGGACGACAGCACACAGTGGAATGTTGCCACGGAGGCGAAACCGGATGATGCAACGATGCGCGAGCTGGAATTCGCCTGGCACATGGTCCGGTACGTAAAGTCAAATGCCATCGTACTGGCCAGTGATAGATCGCTGGTCGGAGTAGGCGCGGGGCAGATGAGTCGCGTTGATTCGGTTCAAATTTCGATCCGCAAAGCGGGCGAACGGGCGTCCGGCAGTGTGCTTGGCTCGGACGCGTTCTTCCCGTTTGCTGATTCGATCGAGGAGGCTGCGGCTGCGGGTATCAAAGCGGTGATTCAGCCGGGGGGGAGCGTCAGAGATGAAGAAGTTATCGCTGCCTGTAACAAGCACGGAATCGCCATGGTCCTGACCGGCGTAAGACACTTTCGACACTAGTCACAACGACTGTCGACACTGGTCACAACGTCTGTGAGTCAGAACCTTACCGACAAAACGGAATCCGCCGCGACGCCGCTGTTCGTCACAGCACCTACTCGAACGTCGAGCTCGAACGTCGAGACCTGCTGCTGTGATGCAGCAACTTACAACCAGACGAATTGAACTGGTCTCAGAGAATCAGAAGTCATGAAACGAACGGCTGCGGTTACCGGTCTTACGCCGCAGTTCGTTCGTTGGGCAATTAAGCAGCCCTGCCCGTTTCGCGAGCTTGACGTCAACAGGTTGCCGGTGACGACGTTCAATCAACTCCGGTCACTTCGTTCGCTGAGTGAAGGGGCTGAAGAAGGTCGAATTGACTCGGGCGTCTGCTGGCACGCGGAAGCAGATTTCCAAACGCCCATTGGCTTTCCGGTTGACGAAGTCTTCGATGTGTTCGGCAGTCGCCAGGTGATTGAATCGGAGTGTTGCAACTGTGCGGCAAATGCGGGAACGCCATCCGGTTGGGCGGGTTGTCATGGCTGGTTCGCAGCGGCGACGGAATGGAATCCGGTTGCGTTGAACTCGAAATATAGCGGTGAATACGAAAGGCATTTCAATGAATGCCGGTTTGAACCGGAGGCGCTGGTCCGGCAAATAGAGGAAGTCAGTTCAGTGATTCCCGATCACGAGCTTCCGAACTCCGTTGAAACCAGCCCGAGATGGTACGGGCTCTGGACAGAGAAGATTATTCGCGCGGAAAGTCTGCGACCGCTGGAACTGCTTTTCGAAAAGGTTGCGGGGCGATTTGGAGAAAATGCCAATCAGTCGCGGTTTAGAATTGCGTTGCAGAATTGTCGTAAGCACGGTCTGGAACTACATGTCGAGCTGGTACCGAACGGGTTTTCAAATGGCAGTTCGTGGAGAATCGCATCGCATTGCGCGTTTTGCAAGGCGGTTCGAGCAGCTGGCCGGAGTCATTGCCGTGTGTGCCGGACCACGAATGGAGTTGTCCAGACACGAAAAGCGGGGGTCCTCGGTATGCGCCCGTATTTAAACCTCGACACAATTGTCGGAAGCAAAAAAGCGCGTGAGCTATTTGAAAGCTACGCTTCGCGGCGAAAGAATGGTGAATCCGATTAACGCTTCCACAGAAGAAAAAGAACCGGCGAGTCCGGGAATGCCCGTGGCCGGCGTGTTGTTCGGATTTTCGGCGGCGGTTCTTTACACGCTGGCCAACCTGTTTCTCCGCCGGCTTTCTACAGAAGTCGATCCGTTTCTGGTTGCCGCAATGAAGGCAACTTTCACAGCAATGGTTGGCTGGACCGCTCTGGCGATTACAGCGCGACGAAACCGCGGCTCGGGCGCTCCGGTCTTTCCTCCCCGATCAGGTTTGATTGCCCTTCTTCTTGCTGCGATCCAAGTGCAGTTGTTCGGCGGCGTACTTGTCCAGATTGCGTTCGGGACCCTGGGAATGGCTCTCGTTGTTCCGATCTACATCGGATCACTGGTTGCATCGACCGCGATTCTAGGCGCATTTTTTCTTCGCGAACCGGTCTCTGTGATACTGTCCATCGCACTGACGGTGATCATCGGATCCGTATTCCTGCTCTCCATGGGGGCCGGCGACGCTCATGAGAAGATGCAGACCGGAGATGACAATGTGGTGAGCGGATTGTCGATCACCGTCGGATTGGTTGCCGCTTTTACCGTTGGTATCGCGTACGCAGTGCTCGGAGTAACGATCAGGGGCACACTCAAAAAGTTCAAGATGTCTCAGTTCGCGCCGGTTGCGATCGTCGCGTCCACTGGAATGGTGCTGCTGGGGACACTTGCGATTTCACGTGGAGCAATCAGTGCGCTGCAAACAATGGAGCTATCCTGGATCGCGATGATGATCCTGGCCGGACTGAGCAATGCCTTCGCATTTCTCTGTCTGGTAAGAGCATTGAAACTTCTGCCGGTGGTCTATGTGAATGCAATTAACGCTTCGCAGGTCGCCTTATCGGCAATCGTCGGACTTACGTTTTTTGCTGAGCCGTTGACATGGACGCTTGCCGCTGGACTCGCAGTGATGATGTTCGGTTTCGTGTTGCTGGGGAAAAAGTAGGCGGTTTCTCATCAGCGCGACATCTGAACAACGCGCGAAACTTTTGTCTACGTTCTAATGGAGGTGTGCCTAGCGTCCCATTGCAAGGCGATAGGCGTCGGGAGTCTTGAACTCGGAGAACCGTTCTTCAAGTTGTTCCAATTCCCCATCCATCCATTGAGCAAATTCTTCAATCGAGCCGGACTTCAATTCTGATTTCACGAGCAGAGCCGGTGCGCCGGTTGAGTTGGCATGAGTCGTTGAGTCGGTCGCTTTGTTTTGGAGATTTCTCATCTTGCTGCTCGCGGAATTGGTTGGCCTGTTACCGGCCTTGATTTGTTTAGTTACTGGTTAAGGGTTTGAGTTGAGAAGGTTCCGTTTGATTGTGTTTCGAGTGGTAGGACGGTTTATTGCCGCCTTGCCTTACCCCGTTACCCGCAAACGGGAGACCACGCCCGCCAGAGATGTGTTAAATCGTTCTGAAAACTTGAGTTTCAGCGATTTTTGCTGCGTTTGGATCGCCCTATCACAAAATGGATTGAGTGTCCGATTGACCACATTCTGACAACATGACGTGTCATTTTTGTTTCAGGTTCGCACCTGATGTCTCAATCTGTACAGCGAATGCGGGACCGATTTGTTACACGAGATAAGCGATTTTCACGACGCAGCGGGATTGGTGGCCCATAAGAGGGGTTTCGGGCTCTGTTTACTCCGCTGGAGTCCAATAGAATTCCGGTTGAAAAGACCTTGAGAATCAGCGGCTTTTTGCGGTTTGGGCTGGTTGGAGACTTTTCCCCACAGTGATAAACTTTCCGCCTTAACAATTGTTGTTTGTCTGCGGAAAGTCGCGAATTCATCGGGACCTGGACGGCGGACTGACATTTTGCAAATTGCAGAATAGATGATGGAGATTCTTAGATGAAGAAGTTGTTTGTAATGGCGATTGCCGCAGTATTGGTCGCCTCCACATCGTTTGCTCAAGAAGCAGACCAAGTGGTCAACGAAGCGGTAAACGTAGCTCAAGAAGCTGTTATTGCTCCTCCCGCACCTGTTGAAGCTTCTGTCATGGACGGAAGCGCAATGATGGGTCAGCCTGTCATGTCTTCGGATTGCGTCGGATGTGGCAACTCTTACGGCGTTGCCAACTACGGCTACGCTGCTCCAATGGTCGGCACCGGTTGCAACACCTGCTACTCAGGTTGCAACACCGGCTATGTCGGATACAGCAACAACTGCTGCCCGACCAACAACTGTGCAAACCCTTGCCGCAGAACAGTTCGTCCGCTGGTTCGAACCAACAACTGCCGCCCGGTCCGCACAAACAATTGCTGCCCTGTTCGCACAAACAATTGCTGTGCAACACAGGCCTACACCGGTTGCGCTACTGCTGCATACACCGGATGTGCAAGCTCTTGCGTTGCATCAACTCCTTGCATGACAACTACACCATGCATGGCAGCAACTCCATGTGCTACCAGCGTTGTTGCTGCTGCTCCAGCCGCTCCTGTAATGGCTGACAACATGGTTGCTCAAGTTGCTTATCAGGAAGACGTTGTAAGTGCAGCTCCTGTAGCTGCAGCTCCCGTCATGGAAGCCAGCCCTGCTCCAATGCAAGGCGTGATGATGAACAACACAATGGCTCCAATGGCGTCAACCGTCATGGGCGCTCCAATGGGCTCAGATTGCGGTTGCACCGGCACCATGAACTACGCAGCTCAGCCTGCAGTAACTCAAGGTGCTGTCTACGGTGGTTACAACAACAACTGTGGCTACAACTAAGACAATTGCTGTGATCCTTGCGGTCG
>JBCCFB010000078.1:0-24269 GCA_039029995.1 Planctomycetota bacterium | reverse complement strand
GCGATGGGCGACAAAAAAACGAAAATCAAGAAACGGCGCAGATTGACTGTGCCCAGACTCATCTCCATGAAGCAGGAAGGTCAGCTGATCACCTGCCTGACTGCATACGACTATACGATGGCACGGATTCTAGACGAAGCCGGCGTAGATATCCTGCTGGTCGGAGACAGTATGGCTATGGTCGTTCAAGGTCATGAGAATACGTTGCCCGTGACCCTGTCGGAAATGATCTATCACGCGGAAATGGTCGGCCGCGCCGCTGAGACAGCTCTCGTCGTCGTGGATATTCCGTTTCCCGTCAATCATCACGGCGTGCGCAAGACCGTAAAAGCTGCGGGGCGTATTCTAAAGAAAACCCGCTGCCAGGCAGTCAAACTTGAAGGTGGAGCCGAACAGGCAAAAGTTATCGAAGCCCTGGTCGTGGCCGGAATCCCTGTCATGGCCCATGTCGGACTGAGACCTCAAAGTGTCCACGCCATGGGCGGGTACAAAGTCCAGCGGGATATGGACGAGTTGCTTGCCGATGCCAGAGCGGCTCAAAACGCAGGTGCTTTCAGCATTGTCCTCGAGTGCATTCCCTCAAGCATGGCTGCTGAACTGACGCGCCAACTGGACATCCCGACAATTGGTATCGGCGCAGGCCCAGATTGTGACGGGCAGGTACTCGTCACGCATGACATGATCGGATTCAACAGCGGTTACGTGCCGAGCTTTGCCAAAGCCTATGCCAACGTCAAAGAGACCATTGAGAATGCCGCTCGAAGCTGGTGTGCGGAAGTCCGCGAAGGGGACTATCCCGATCCAGAACATTCCTTCGAGTAATCTTCAAAGCAGATCGGGTTGCCCTGTTAGATCAGTCTGCCGCGCTGCCGACTGCCTCGGCAATGCTGCTCATTCCGCTTTCATCGAGCTTTCGAATCAGATAACGATTGATATCCCGCACGATTCCGGGTCCGGCGTAGATGAATCCGGTATAGACCTGAATCAGCGAAGCTCCGGAACAGATCATCTGCCACGCATGTTCGCCGGACATGATTCCTCCGACGCCAACAATCGGGATCGTACCGCCAAGGCTGGAATACAGCCTCGCAACGACTTCACGCGATCGCTTCGTCAGCGGCGATCCGGAAAGTCCTCCGGCACCGATCGTTTCCACCGTCGCTGCCGGCGTGTTCAGCCCGTCACGTGAAATGGTGGTGTTCGTCGCAATGATTCCACTGACAGGAATTTCCTGAGCGATCTGAACAATGTCGTCCAATTGCTCTTCGGTAACGTCAGGTGCAATTTTCAAAAGGATCGGCTTCGGCTTTGATTCATGGTCCGCCGCAAGCTCCCTGTTTTTCTGCGCTAGACTGCTGAGCAACTCGATCAGCGGTTCGCGGTTCTGCAGCGATCTCAGGCCTGGCGTATTGGGCGAACTTACGTTGACGGTGAAGTAGTCCGCGTAGGCATACAGGCGTTCAAAGCTGAAAAGATAATCGCTTGTCGCCTCTTCCACGGGAACGACTTTCGTTTTGCCGATGTTGACACCGAGGACAGCGGAATGAAGAGCCGGAGTCATTGAAAGCCGCCTGGCGGCCGCATCGGCACCGGAGTTGTTGAAGCCCATCCGGTTGATCAACGCATGATCCGTTTTCAAACGAAAGAGCCTCGGTTGCGGATTGCCGGATTGTGACTTCCCGGTAACCGTCCCAATCTCGACGTGGGAAAATCCGAGCAGTTCCAGCTTGTGCGGCCACCGTGCGTCCTTGTCAAAACCCGCTGCAAGGCCGACCGGATTAGAGAACTGGAGCCCGAATAACTCCGTTGAGAGACGTCTGTCTTCAACCTGATATCTACGTCGAAGGATAGACGCGACCGGCCCCGTAGAAAGTCCGCTGAAAAGCCCCATCGACATATAATGCGCGCGCTCGGCGGGCAAACAGAAAGCCAGAGGCCGGATCAGGTTCCGCCAGAGATTCACGCTGTAAATTGTCCTTGCTGAGTCGCGCTGAATGCCGGTTTGAACGCCGGTTACAAGTTAAGCCCGATATCCTCACCACCAGACTTGCGACCAAGTCCGCCTTTGAGAGGCTCGCTGCGTTTGGGTACTGCAAGCGGACGTGCCGGCTCGTCTTTCTCTTCTTGTTGAACCGCCTCCTTCGGTGCCGGAGCCTGCTGAGTCGCCTTGATGGACAAGCTCATCTTCTGCGTTTCCGGATCAATCGAGAGGATTTTGACTCGAACACGATCTCCTTCGTTGCAGACACTGGTGACAGAGACGACCCTGCGATGAGCAAGCTCTGAAATGTGGCAGAGCCCTTCGATCCCGTCGGCCAGCTTTATGAAAGCGCCGAACTGAGCAACTCGCGTTACTGTTCCATCGACCTCTTCATTGGGCTGGAACTTCTCGGAAATCGACTTCCACGGGTCCTCCAGTGTGTCGCGATACGACAAAGACATCTTGCCTGTGTCTTGATCAATCTTTTCGATCTTTACCTGGACCTTCTGCCCTTCGGAAAGCACATCCCGGGGATGAGCAACCCGCGACCAGCTGAGCTTGCTGATGTGGGCGAGGCCCTCCATTCCCCCGATGTCGATGAACGCTCCGAAGTCCATCAACTTGGTGACGATTCCATCGTGGAGTTGACCGACTTCGATTGTCTTCATCAGTTCAGCACGTTTTTCCTCCTGCTCTCGATCGAGCATTGCTCTACGGCTGACGACGAGTTTTTTCTTTTCTGCATTTACTTCAATAACGACGCACTGAAGCTTCTTCCCCAGGTACTGAGTAACATCGTCCACCCGGAACCGGTCAATATGGCTCATCGGGATGAACCCCCGAAGCTTGTTGACCATCACCTCGAGTCCACCGGTGTTGTTTCCGGAAACGACGGCTTCGATGACATCGCCTTCATTGATGTCAGCCCACTCAGCTACGTTGACCGCAGACCCCGGAATCGCCAGTTCGTATAAACCATCATCCTTGTTGCGTTCGCGGATGATCACGGGCAACTCTGTACCGGGTTCGGGTAAAGTCGAAAACTGGCTGGTTGAGACAATGCCCTCGTCCTGCCCGTTCAACTTGAAGAAGACATGCTCACCATGAATCCGCGAGACCGTTCCCTGCAGCCGTGTACCCGATTCGAGTTCGGCTTCGGCGGTTACTGCGCCGGCAACGATGTCATCCATCGATAGCCCGCCCAGTGCGGCTTCGATCTCAGCATCGAGGTCGTCTCCAAGCCCGGCGTCTGAATGAACCACTGCGTCCGCAAACGGCTCTTCATTTTCCTCTTGTTCAACCAGCTGAATCGGGTTTTCCATTGCCGCCTCAACGGCTCTAGGCTTGGCAACAGGAGCCGCAGAATCGCGTTGTGATCCAATGCGTATTTTCCCCGACGCCTGCCTCGATTCATCAACCGCTGCTTCGGCCGGTTCGGGCGTGGTCCCGGCTGCCTGCGGTTGGGTCTGCCCTTCGGGCTGCGCTGCATTATCCACAGCAGGCGTTTCCGGCACGGCCTCTGATCCGGAGTTTTCTTCAACAGGTTGCGGTTCGGTATTCATCAGTCAAAACCTGGTCATCATCGAATTAAGGACATGCCAGTCTAGCAAAAGAAGGCCTCGATCGTACAACCCCTCACCCGGCTAATCCCGGTTGAGGTACTTCATCAGACACGCTGCTGAGTCCGGACAAATCGAGCTGAACTCAGTTGTCAGACGTATCTCTTGCGGAACGGCCTCGCGGTCGACGGGCTGGTAGCCAAGGTTGTGAAAAAACGACTCAGCCGTTTCCGTCAGAAGATAAAGCTCACTGATTCCCAGCCCGCAGGCACTGGTTTCGACTGATTCGACCAGTTTTCTGCCGTAGCCCAGGCCTTGAAAGTCACGACTGACCACCAGCGATCGAAGCAGCCCGTAGTTCCCACGCGGCTCAACGGCACAAGCGCCAGCCGGTTGCCCACTGGCTTCCAGAAGCACTTCAAACCTGTAACGCTCCCCGCTCGACAGGTCGTGAACTGGCAGACCGGCCGTACAGAGCAAGCTGATGATCGAGGCGAAGTCAGAATCCGCGGCAGGTCTTATCTGCATTTGCGACCGCTCAAAACTCAACGCCGACAGACTGCAGCTCGTACCGGTCAGTGCGAAACGGAACCGCAGGAAGCCCGTTTACATTAAAGAAATTCGGAGAAGCCGTGTCGTTCCAGGCAAACCTGACCGCCTCGACCTTTTCAACATCGGGTGAAGTCACGATGACCACTTCCCCCTCGATGACAGCCGTCGCCGGCTTGAACTCCCGGTCTTCACCGCAGATTTGAAAACCTGTCAGTTCTGCGCTGGTTCTGGCAACCAGCCCGTCTCCAATGTTCTGGAAATAAAGCGTCGCTCTGCCACCCCCGGTTTCCATCCGCTCGAAAGTCGGGCCACTGGCGACGACGGTGCGTTGCTCTTCAGGAAGCATCTCATTGTACGGAGTCGCGAACGCATGCAACGCCAGACGGCGCCCGACCTCCTGTTTGTTCAAGGGATTTATGTCGGCTGGATCCCCCAGGTCTGTCGTTACAACCATCCCCGTCTGATCAAAAACATCCAGCGCGTTGGCCTGAGCCTCGCGAAGCTCCGGAAGTGCTTCAGGGGTGAAGCCCTCATAACGATAAGGTGCAGGTTGAACAAAGTAGAACGGAAACTTCTCCCCGTCAGCCAGTTCACTCCTCCAACCGGTTATCAAAGCCGGCATGAGATGGTTGTACTGCGCACCGCGACCAACGTTGGCTTCACCCTGGTACCAGATGACACCTCGAATCGGAAATCCCTGCAGCGGCGAGACCATTCCATTGAACAATTCAGAAGGACGATCGACGTTGTTCAGATTGTCTGTATTCTCCGCCCAGTGATTCAACAGCGGCTGCAGCTGCTCTACGTCCTGCATTGCAGACTCGGGCGTCCATGCTTCAATAACTGTAAAGTCACGGCTGATGTCGATCAGCCCGACCGGAACATCAAATTTCCGGCTGATCTCGCGACCGAAATAGAATCCGACCGCGGAAAAAGTTGCGACTCGATCCTGCGAGCAGCTTTCCCAGAGAGCGACCTTATCAAATTCAGTCAGCGGCTCGGCAGACTGATTGTCCTCCACGGTAAACAGCTTGATCTTGGTCAGCTTGGGCGCTTCCACCAGTTCAGTCTCAGCGTCCTGAGCTTTGCCGACGGGCCAACTCATGTTGTTCTGCCCGGCGCAGATCCAAACCTCTCCAACGAGAATGTCGCTGATCACAATTTTCGGATCGCCGCCCTCAACGGACACTTCCATCTGATAAGGTCCGCCCGGCCCGGGAGTCTGAATCTGAGCCGACCAGTTGCCATTGGAATCTGCACTCGTTGTGACGACCTGTCCGTTGAACGCAACGATCATTTGATCATCCGGCTCGGATGTGCCGGTAACGTTTACCGTTGAGCTGTGCTGCAGGACCATATTGTCTGCAAAGATCCTCGACATCGTGATGTCAGCTACCGACCAGTCCGCCGTCAGCACCGCGCAGAACATGACAGCGCAGATAGCGATCCGATAGAACTGGATCGCATTTACGGCTCCGATTGAGATCATATTCGCTTAACCTGTGAGCGTAACTGAAGGGCTTCGAGGGCCTTCGGATTGCAACCGGTGAGATTGTTGCAATCGAGTCGTCTTCAGTAGTACTTGCCTGTCAGGCATTTAGTTTAGCTGTTCCGGCAGGATTCTCCAGAAGAACGTGGCCATTGGCTAACTAAGTTTCAGCGCTCCGTCGGAAATTACTACAACCTCGTCTCCATCCTTGAACTCGTAGTCCGGCGGATTGAGAAGGGTCTCTCCATCTTTCGGGTGAACGCCGACGAGAATCGCGTTCTTTTCTGTCTTCAGCAGTGAAAGTTGATCGTTGAAGGAGGTGCCCGACCACGAGTCCGGTATCGGAATCCGGTAGAATTCGCTGCCATGAGTCGAGGTCAGCAATTCTCCGAACATATCAACCAGACCGCGATGCATGGCCGCTTGAGCGATCATGTAGGCTCCGTACTCACCACTGACGACGAAGTCGTTTACTTTGCCCATCTTCAGATGCGAGCTATAGCTGCGATTCAACAGCTCTGCACACGTATAAACATCAGGGTTCAGTTTTTCAGCGGTCAATGCCGCGAGGATGGTACGTGCATCGGCGTCCTGCTCGCTCCGGCCTCCGCTGAGATCAGTCAGGATGACACACGTACGCGCGGTCCCGATTCCCGCGCGGCGCTGGGCTGATACCTTTGTAAAATCGTCATCAATCAGATAGACGTCGCGCATTTTCCTTTCATCAAAATCACTGCGGTCATTCATCTCTGCAATGACGACGATCGGAACCGATTTAGTCGCTCGCGATGCGCGGAATTCATCGATGATGATTTCCGTCTTCGGCGTCCAGCCGCAGATGACAATGTGATCCTCCAACTCATCCCATTCGACCATTCGTCCCTCCACGCGGATTCGGTCAATCATAAATGCTGAAATCGTACCGGTGAAAATCGCGAAGATCGTCAGCCCCATGAACATCAGAAACACGGAGACAATCTTGCCGGTTATCGTGCGCGGCGATTGCGGTACAGGCTCGCCGGCGAACAGGGTGTAGACACTGAACCAGAACGAGTTGTGCAGATCGAACTGGCTGACTTCGTTCGGCGCACCGTCTACGGCTTCGTCATCGGGCGGCGAATCTACGACGCCGGCTTGCCCTTCGACATTAACATTCGCTACAGGCGCATGTTCAAAATGCATGAGCGCAACCGTCCCGAATGCAACGGCCAGAACGAGCAGACCGCAGATCATCACAAAGTCGATCGCTCCTCTCCGCAGAATGTACGGATAGTGGCTCGAAAGGCGTGACAGAACACCCAGTAACCGGAAAACGCGAACAAGGCGTAACAACCTGAGCGCACGAGCCGATCTGAAGACACGGAAAACCGGAATCGTGGCCAGGATATCCAGCCAGAAACTTTGAAAGAAACGGCGTTTGCTGGACGCAGCCAGAAACCTCAGCGTCAACTCAATGATAAACGTGATCGTTATCGCTTCGTTGATCTGCGCTACGGTCCTGACGTGGTCATGATCCTGGACCCCGAACATCGTCTCAGCCGGCGGAACGCCCCTGGCCAGGCGTGCTTCGATCGCAAATTCGTAAAGCGTCAGGAAGACAGACAGCAGGACAAGTATTCCGATGACGATTTCGACCGACGGGCGCGCAAAAAAACGCCTCAACCATCGCTGCCAGTTAGTGGCGCGTTTGTTGTAGTCCGGCTCGTTGCTACTGTCGTTTTCCGGCATGCAGTCCCGGTTAGTACACTTTTGGCGTTGTTGCGTTTGGTGTTGTGGCGTTCGTTCGTTGGCCGAGAAACATTTTCGGGGATCGCACCCGACCGGGGCAAGCAGGTATCGAATCAGGCGAGAAGATCACGGCTACTCACCGGTATCCATACCTACTTTTTCCGCCGCTTCACGGTATTTTTCGGTGGCCCACTGGACCAGTTCGTCATCACCAAGCGCACGACCTACGTTCGCCAGATCGTCATAGGCCCACGTAATTGACTTGATGCGGTACAGATCCGTTGGATCGTCATCGATGAACATCTGAGCGTATTCGACCATTTGTTCGAAGTGTTCGCGAGCTTTCTCGTAGTTCTGACGCGCCATTTCGAGCTCTCCAAGTCTCTCGAAATCCGCGGCCAGCGAATCCAGGTTCCACGGATCATCCGGATTCAACTCGACAACTTTGAGAGTCGCATCGTGCATTCTGTTGTAAGCCTCTCCGGCCTGATCGTAGTCCCCCTGCTTCATGTAGTATTCGCCAACCGTGCTCGAATACCGTGTAATCCGGTCCCAGTTTGCAGCCGAGGGGTCCATCTCAAGAAGCCCTTCGGCTCCAGCAACAGCTTCATCAAGCAGAACGCCTGCTTCATCAAGGCGCCCGACTTTGCAAAACACTTCCGCAAGCGCTTCCCGGGATTCCATTAAAGCGACCTGCGCGTTCAGTTCATCAGGATACAAATTGAGCCATTGCTGCGCGATCTCAATAGCCTGCCCATGCCCCCAGACCGCCCGCTCAAAATCGCGGTACTCCCGGGCATCATTTCCATAACTAAGCGCGCATTGATGGGCGTCAAACAGCAGTTCTTCTTCACCAGCACCTTCGGCAACGATGCCGTTGTAGATTTCTACCGCTTTCCGACGCACGTTCTCGCTGACCTTCCAGACGTCGCGATCGACTTCGCTTCCAACCTGAATGTACAGAGCTCCCAGATCGTCGAGAACTTTGGCTGAATCCCGATCGAGCGTCGCGGAATCAACATAGCCGGCCGACACTTCCTGCAAGTCATCAAACACGCTCAACAGCAGATCGCGTCTTAACTCTCTTGCCTGAGGAAATCCTTCCAGCTTCGTCTGGATGTTGTAGATCACGGTCTGCAAAGTCGAGAGGGCCAGTCGCGATTGCTCGCTCGCAGTTTGAAACCCTTCTTCGGCTGTTTCTGCCCGCTCCTGAGCCAGCACCGCAAAGTAGGTCGATACAACGGTACCTGATATCAGGAAGACCGTCGCCAGCGCAATTAACGAAGCCACCAGCGGCTTGCGCCGGCACCACTGAATGCCTCGCGTCCAGAAGGGAACAGGTCGCGCCAGAATCGGCTTACCATCGATAAAGCGTTGAATTTCGTCCCGCAGATCGCCGGCTGTCGCGTAGCGCCGATGAGGTTCCTTTTCGAGACACTTCAAGCAGATCGTCTCGAGGTCTTTGGGAACACTGGAGTTCAGGCTGCGAGGTGAAACGGGATCCCCGGAAATCACCTGCGCTACAGTTTCCCAGACTGAACCGGCGCGAAACGGCGGGCGACCGGTCAGAAGATCGTAGAGCACCGCTCCGAGCGAATAGACATCAGAACAGGTTCCGATATCGCCGATACGCCCGGAGGCCTGCTCGGGCGGCATGTAACCGGGCGTCCCCATGATCTGGCCTGATTTCGTCATCTCAACCGAGCCTTCGACGTGTTTCGCAAGGCCAAAGTCAGTGACTTTCGGCTGGCCGTCACGGGTCAGGAGAACGTTTGCCGGTTTCAGATCGCGATGGATGATCTTGTTTTCATGGGCGTATTGAATCGCGTCACAAATCTCAGCAACGATTTCACAAACCCGTCGAAGTGGAAGTGGCTCTTCATTCTTCAAGTCAGCAAGTGACTTTCCGTCCACAAATCCCATTGCGAGAAAGTGATATCCCTTTTCCTCGCCGGCATCGTAAACAGGAACGATGTTCGGATGTTCGAGGTTTGCGGCGGCTTCGGCTTCGGCGACGAATCGCCGGATCTCCTCGTCATTGGCAAGCTGGCCCGCCAGCATCATTTTCAGCGCGACCCTCCGGTTGGTCGATTTCTGCCGTGCTTTGAAGACAACGCCCATCGCTCCACGTGCGATCTCATCCAGCAACTCGTACCCGCCGAAATCCCGCCCCAGCATTTCAATGCGACTGCTGATATTGGCGGGATCCGGTCGCGTCTTACCGGGCTCTTCAGCGGTGTCATAATCCATCAACGTCATGAGGACAGGTCGCAACATATCCCGCGCTTCGGGAAACCGGCTGATGTATTCATCCACGTGCGGCTGTTGATCATTCTTTCTGCGGTACTCGACGTCCAGAGCGACGAGTTCTGCAATCAGTTCGTGACGCACCTCATCTACTGAATCACTTAGAAAGTCCTCGATGAGGGGTGAGCGACTGCTTAACCATTCATGCTCAAACTCATCGCAGACGCGATCAATGTCTTCACGGGTTATCGAGCTTTTAGGAGTGTCGCGATTCATCTGCCGATTCCAGAAACGAGTCGGTTAAGTATGACTCGCGCCCTACTACATTGACAGACTGACGGAGCAAACTAAGTCAGTAATTCGCGCAGATGAAAATGATGCTTACCCAGCTTTCCGCCGTAGTTGCCTGCGCTGATACAGACAACGCCTTGTCCGGCGGCAGCGCTGATACCGGCTTTCATAGCCGCAGCCACGGAATCGAAATCGGAACCGTCAATGACGATTTCGTAGACGCAAGTCGCTCCGTCATGCACCTTCGATTCCACGCGCCCCTTGAGCGTCGGACAGAACGTATGCGACGTGGATGCAATCAGTCCCTTGTATCGTGAGCCTACCTTGCTTCCACTTCGCACCACTCCACCGGGAAACGGCGTGATAACGTTCTCAAGAACAGAGATCGCTTTAACAGCGCGTCTGGCAGCATCCAGCCCTGTCGACTGGTCGATCGTCTGAATCATCAGATTCCCTCCGGCGACGCCTTTTGCCACGCCGAATTTCTCCTCGATGATAAACTCGCCATCCATTACCGGAATGCGCCAGAAACGGCGGTCGCCGAGCAACTTGCTCTTCTGAAAGCCGTCACCGAAATACCGCAGATGCTTGCCGGCCGCGATCGTGTCCCCGGTGTCAAACAGACCGTTGAACACGGCCGTCGTCGCACACGTCATGAGACATTGACCGGTGCGTTGGATAACAGCCCTTCCCAGTGCATCGGCGGAAAATCCGAAAGCCATGATTGATGCCCCGGGCCGCCCATCAAAGGTCGAATCAGAATCGAGCTGTTTTTCCAGCCCGACTTCAGCATCGCAGGCGATAACGCTCGTCCCATAGCCGCTGAATTCACGAACGGCGGCATCCAGCCAGAATTCATCGTGAGCGGTCACGATCAGTCGTGTGTATCTCATTGAGAACGCTTCGGCAAAAGTATCCTCGATGATTGTCGGCCCGATTTTCATTCAGCTACCCGTGGGCATCCTTGTCACCGGACTGGTCCGGACTATGTTGATGGAATCCTGCGTTAATGAAATCCTGCAGGCGGGGATTATACAACGGTTTTTCTGTTCCTACTTCGAACCTGAGACAACGACACAACACGAAATGGGATTTCTTGACGATCCTCCACGTCCGTTGCTCAAACGCATCCTTTATGACGGTATCAGGTCGATGCTGCGCGTGTTCATTTCCGTCTATTTTCGCGCGAGGATTCACGGAATTGAGAACTTTCCCGGCGAAGGTGGCATGATCATCTGTGCCAATCATGTCAGCAATCTCGACCCCATCGTCATAGGCTGTGCCGTTCCAAGGCGAACGAACTTTCTTGCAAAAATCAGCCTCATCAAAACTCCGGGGCTTGGCTGGTTGATTGACAAACTGGATGCGATCCCGATCAATCGAGAGGCTGGTGGAGCTTCGGGGATGAAGGAAACTCTGCGCAGGCTGAAGAGGAACGAATCTGTTCTGATATTTCCTGAAGGGACCCGTTCACCCGATGGAACACTGCAACCGGTGCAGTCCGGAGTCTGCGCGTTGATCAAACGAGTCAAATCGCCGGTCATTCCGGTCGCCATCTGCGGGACATTCGAAGCGTGGCCGAGAAAAGGCTGGTTCCCGATTCCCTGCCGGGTCGAGATCGTAGCCGGCGAGCCGATTTCGAATGACGACTCCTCCAGCCTTGAGACTGAGGAACTTGTCCAGTTGCTACAATCCAGAATTGCCGAGTGCTACGACCAGGCCTCCCGACTTCGATCGCAGAAATAATGGCATTTATTAACTATCTTCCGGTCGAAGAAATCCCGGAACAATTCCGCGTAGACGATGACGACAACATCCTGCGCATCCACTCGGTTCATCCGGCCGTACTCAAACAGCATTTCGATCTGTACCGGCAAGTTATGCACGCAGAAGGGCCACTAAGTCGCGTCGAACGAGAGATGATCGGAGTCGTCGTTTCTTCGGTGAACAGCTGTCACTACTGAGTCGTGCATCACAGCCGCGGTCTGCGGCTGGAACTGATAAAGTCAGGAACAGCAAATGACGATGCCGTGGCCATTGTGGACAAGCTAAAATCGTCCACCAGCTTTGAAGATTTGGTCTTATGCGAACTGCCTGAGAAACAGTTTGCGATTCTCAAATATGCTTTAAAACTGACACAGACTCCGGGTGACATTGACGCGGAAGACGTAACATTGCTCCGCGAATGCGGACTGAACGACAGAGCCATTCACGACGTGTGCGCGATAACGGCCTATTTTGCGTTTGTTAACCGGATCGCAGACGGACTTGGTGTTGAACTTGAGGAGACGGATCGTTGAAACGGAATGTTATCTCAGCTGAACTTGAAGCCTACATACTTGGTGTCCATTCCGGATCCGATGACTCTTTGTTCAGGGAACTGAGAGAGGCAACCGCTCAATTCGGTGAAGACGCCATCATGCAGATCCCGGATCATCAAGGGACGTTTCTGACTCTGATCACAAAAATTCTCGGAGCGCGCACGGCACTGGAGATCGGTACGTTTACGGGGCACAGTTCGATCAGCATTGCGCGCGGGCTGCCGGAAGATGGTTCACTGCTTTGTCTGGACATGAGCCGCGAGTGGACAAACGTAGCGAGGACTTTCTGGGAAAGAGCAGGGCTAACCGGCAAAGTCGAGTTGCGAATTGGTGATGCGCTGGAGACGATCTCAGAGTTTGACTCCTCGATGAAATTTGACCTTGTTCACATTGATGCCGAAAAGACTCTCTATGACCGGTTTTTCGAAGCTGCTTTTCCTTACGTGCGCAGCGGCGGCGTCTTTCTTTTTGACAACATGCTTCGCCATGGCCGTGTACTCGAACCGCAATCGGATGAACGCACTGAAGCGATCAAAACATTGAATCAGAAACTGGCGGGCGATCCGCGAATTGAAACGGTGCTGATCGAGATGGGTGACGGTATTCAGATGTGCCGGAAAAAATAGCCAGAGAGCTACACGTTCGCCGAATCGGTTTCGGCAGCATCTCCACCCCGGCCACCAACTTCTGGAATTTCGCTGGAAAATCCTAGCCCGAACCACCGATCAAACGGCAGTAGAAACAGAGCGACGGGAACTGCATTGAAATAGAATTCCAGCCCCGGAAACGCCATGCACATCGCAACGTAGGAAACAGTGAGGCCGATTCCGACAACATAGCGCAGCGACCAGTGCAGCAAACAAACCAGCGCAGCGCATTCAAGGCCCAGCAGCGCTGTTTGAAACATTGCGGAATATTCGGTGTCCAACATCAGAAGGTCGCTGCCCAGCGAACCTTTTTCACCGAGTAAGTTGGTCCAGAGCTGCAAAGACACCCCGTCTCCCCATTCGCTACCGCTTTCACGAAGCTTTGAAATGCCCGCGAGCGTATGGAACCACGCAATTGAGAACAGTGACAATCCGAACACCCAGCGAGGATAGAGCAGCGTTTTGCTGAAGGCTCGTTTTTCGGCCGCTTCCTTTATCCGGTCGTCGCAGAGGTGATGCCAAAGAGCGTGAACAGCCAGGAGCATGTTTGTCAGATTGTACATCTGGGAAACGCTCGTCGAGTTTTCAAACCGTAGTGAGACCGCAAACGTAAATGTCAGCACGGTCGCCCAGCAGGTCCACGGGGTCCACTTGCGAAACAACCACATAACGGCGCTCAACGCGAACAGGCCACGGACCACGTTGAACAACATTTGATTCTCAAGGATTGAAACAGGCAGCCACGAAATCACGGTAACAAGTTCCGGGTTGCGTTCTCCCTGCGCGTATTCAAAAGGCTGGAAAGTGATCGCTGCCGCGCAGGTGATAATGATCCAGATCGCGATCTGGCCGAATCGCGGCGCGGCGAGATCAAACTGCCGTTCGACTATTCTTCTGATCATTCGGGCAGCACCACATTCGGATAGAGATTTTCATCCGACCATAGACGGTTTCCATCGCGAAACCAGATAACCTGCCGGACACCGACCTCACCGTAAATGCAATCGTCACGGAGCAGCATGTCCCAGAGGTGCTCGTAGACTTGCTCGCCTTCGGGAACAGTGCCGAATTCGTTCAACGTCGGCGGTGGAAGAACGCCGCCGGTTACTTCCGGCGGATTGCCATCAAAGTTGAGCTGCAATTCCCATTCGCCGGTTGGCAGGGGCTGTCTCATAGAGTCTTGAACGAAAAATTCGCAATACGTCTCAGCGCGTTGACTGAACATCGGTGCGGTGGTGAACGGATAGACGTTTCCGAGAGTAAGGGGAACAACTATCGACACTGCAACAAATGCCGCGATCACACTTAATTGTCGGGCCTGATGTTGTCCGGTTCGGTGTTGTCCGGTTCGGTGTTGTCCGGTTCGGTGTTGTCCGGTTCGGTGTTGTCCGGTTCGGTGTTGTCCGGTTTGGTGTTGTCGGGTTTGGTTGGATCCGGGCTTCATTTATCTGAGAACTACGAAGTTGAGAGTTGGCGTGAATTAATTACGGCTTGCGAACAGGAACCTTTACAAAGGCGGCGAGCGCAATGGCGGCAACCAACCAGGCCCCCATCCCGTAAAACGCGAACCAGGTTGAGGCGCCGCAGGTCCGCCACCACCAGATTGAGTGAGCCGGTTCGGCCCATATCGTCGTGAATGCCCCGAGCATAAGAACGAACGCAAACCGTTGTCCGTATGCAGGCAACGCCGGTGCAGCCATGGCCAGAACTATTGCGGCCGTAAATGCGGCAATCCAACCGTGAACGAATCCCTGGATCATTCCGGTCATCTCCATCGGCTTTGCACCGTCAGGAACAACACTCAACATCATGAGCGGCCCTTCTCGATGCCGGTCCATCCAGCCTTCCGGTGATTCACCCTCGACCTGTCCCTGGAACGGCGTGATGTAAGTCCCGTGCTCAAGGTTCCTGACGGCAACATTGACTTCTTCAAGATGTTCCTCGGGCACCCCTTTGAGCGCCCATTCGGGAGCTGTGACCTGGGCCCAGAAAACAAAGCCCCAGAAAAAGATCAAAACGGCCGCGATCAGTGAACCAACGATCAACGAGACGATGCTTACTTTCATTTGGAAGTTGCTCCTGCCCGCAATAGGCATGAATCCCTTAATCTGTTTGAATAGAGGCGTTCAGGAAGCGGGGTGCTGTTCCTTTAAAACAGTACTTTACGTGACTCATTACAGTCCAACAACTAAAGTCATCGCGGCATCGAGTTCGCCTCTGTCGAATCCCACCGGACTCAAACAACCTCATGAAAGAATCTACGAAGGACAAATCCTCAGCGGACTTTAAAACGAGCCGTGCCGCATTCTGGTTGATCCTGCTCACTGTCTTTCTTGATCTGGTCGGATTTTCGATCATCTTTCCTTTGTTTCCCGACATGCTGGAGTACTACCTCGGCAAAGAAGCAGAAGGAAGCTGGTTCCACTCGCTGATAGCGCAGCTCGAGCAACTGAGCGGGCTCGAAGGTAAAGAAGCCCAATTTGCCGCCACGGTGTTGTTCGGCGGAATTCTAGGCTCGCTCTATTCCGTGCTTCAGTTCCTTTCGGCTCCGATCTGGGGAGCGTGGTCCGATCGTGCAGGTCGTCGCAACATTCTGGTGATCACCGTTCTTGGAACGGCCGCCAGCTACGCGATGTGGGTCTGTGCAGACGCGTTCTGGTTGCTAATCGCATCGCGACTGTTCGGCGGAGCAATGGCCGGTAACCTGTCTGTTGCCTCAGCGGCGATCGCAGATGTAACTGATGCAAAATCGCGGGCCAAAGGCATGGGCATGCTCGGCGCTGCATTCGGCCTGGGATTCATCATCGGCCCCGCTATCGGCGGCGCGCTCAGTCTGTTTGACGCGCGGGAAAGCCTGGCTTTCATCCCCGGAATAAACCCGTTTTCCGTGCCTGCTCTCGTAGCAATGTTTTTAAGCCTTGCCAACTTTGTGCTGCTGCTGTTCGTCTTTAAGGAGACTCTTTCTGCTGGAGCGCGAAACCAGTCAACTCGCCCGATAAATCCGTTTGCGTTGTTCAAGCCCAGCCCCTACCAGGGCGTAAATCTGACGAGCATCCTCTACTTTGTCTTCATCGCCGCGTTTGCCGGTATGGAGTTCACGCTTACGTTTCTTGCCAAAGATCGTTTTGACTATGCGGCTCACGACAACGTCATCCTTTTTGTGTACCTGGGTTTGATCATCATCCTTGTACAAGGAGGCATCGTCCGGCGTGTTGTTCCAAAGTATGGCGAAAAGAACGTTGTTATCGCCGGCTGGCTGATGGTCATTCCGGGAATGGCCATCGTCGGCATCTGCGGTACTCAACCGGTCATGTACATCGGATTGTTCCTGCTGGCGTTCGGTTCGTCTCTCGTGACCCCCAGTCTGCACTCCCTGGTCAGCCTTTACACTCCGCCGGATGAACAGGGAGCGGTACTCGGTATTTTCCGCTCTGTTGGTTCACTGGCCCGGGCGATTGCCCCGATCGTGGGCGCTTTTGCCTACTGGAAATTCGGAAGCGAATGGCCGTATCTCGGTGCGGCTCTGATTCTCGTGCTGGCCATTGCATTCATCCGGGGCCTGCACCGCCCTGATCCATCGCTGCACGCGGATTCAGGTGCAGCACATTGAGTCAGGTGCCACTGGTGGCGGACTGCCTGCTGCGCCCTCGCGGGGCAGTCGTGATATGATATCTGCCGATTCGTGCCTCACCGGGAACACAATATGATTCGCAGATTCCTCGTTATTACGTTTCTAGCTCTTACCGCATTGTTCATCGACGCGCCGCTACTGAATGCCGACGAGGACCGTCCGCCAAATGTAGTTTTCATCCTCGTGGACGATCTCGGCTGGGCCGATGTCGGTTGTTTTGGAAGCTCGTTCTACGAGACTCCCCACATCGATGCTCTCGCTCAGTCAGGAATGAAGCTGACCAATGCGTACGCGGCATGCCAGGTCTGCTCACCGACGCGGGCAAGTATCCTGACCGGACGATATCCTCAGCGGCTTGGCATTACGGACTACATCAATCCGGCCGGCGGTAATCAGCCTGAGAACTGGCGGCGCAGAACGAAAATGCTGCCGGCTCCTTATCGGGACCACCTCGAACTGGAAGAGGTGACCATTGCCGAGCGACTGAAGGCAGCCGGCTATGCCACTTTTTTTGCCGGGAAATGGCACCTCGGCGTCGAAGGCTTCTTTCCCGAAGACCAGGGGTTCGATGTCAACATGGGCGGAATCGAACGAGGCGGACCTTATGGCGGGAAGAAGTACTTCTCACCTTATGGAAACGAACGGCTTTCGGACGGTCCTGAAGGAGAACACCTGCCGGATCGCCTCGCGACTGAAACGGTCAACTTTATGACTGAAAACAAGGACAAACCGTTTCTTGCCTACCTGTCTTTTTACTCGGTTCACACTCCATTGATCGGCCGGCCGGATCTTGTGGAAAAGTATGAAGAAATCAAAACTCGTTCGACATTCCCCGCAGAGATCTGGGGGGAAGAAGGGCAACGACGGGTCAGGCTCGTTCAAGAGCACGCCGTTTATGCTGCAATGGTGGAAGCGATGGATGCTGCGGTCGGCAAGGTTACCTCGGCTGTCGAGGAACTGGGCCTGGCAGATGACACCCTGATTGTTTTCACTTCCGATAACGGCGGACTGTCCACTTCCGAAGGGCATCCGACTTCCAACCTTCCGTTGAGAGCTGGAAAAGGGTGGATTTATGAAGGTGGAATCCGTGAGCCGACCATCATCCGCGTGCCCGGAATTACCGAACCGGGTTCCGAAAGCAGCCTCACCGTCTCGTCCGTGGACTACTTTCCGACGATTCTGGATTTCACAGGCGTAGACGAAATGGAACTCGATCCGAATGATAACCCTGCCATCGCCACTCAGCGCGATGTTGATGGAATCAGCATCCTCCCGCTTTTGCAGGATCCCCCCGCAGAACGGGATAGCCCGATCTTCTGGCACTATCCGCATTACGGCAATCAGGGTGGCTCACCCTCTGCGGCGGTTCTACACGGTGACTGGAAGTTGATCCATTTCCTCGAAGACAACTCGTTCGAGTTGTACAACATCGCCGCGGACATCAGCGAACAAAGCAACGTGCTGGAATCAAACCGTGCCAAGGCACTTGAGTTGCGTGGCTACCTCGCCACCTGGCAGCGGGACGTCGGCGCACTCTTTCCGACCGAAAGGGAAGAAGAAGGGTCTGACTCGAATGAAGACTCCGGCGAATAGTGCCGCCCCGAAAACACACAACCCTGCATTTGATGAAACGAAAGAATGACGAGCGAAACAGAATCAAAAGTTGAAACGATAACGTGGAATGGCTCAGCCAGTGACGGTCATTTGACGCTTATCGACCAGACGCTACTTCCAACGGAAATGAAGACCATTGACTGCGCAGACGTGGAAACAGTCTGGGAGGCAATCAAGATGCTGCGTGTTCGGGGAGCACCGGCAATCGGAATCGCAGCCGCCTACGGCGTCGTTGTCGGCTCGCAGACAGAAAGCGACTATGCCGCCTTCAAAAAACGGACCGAAGAGGTCATGGATTATCTTGCGACAAGCCGGCCCACCGCTGTCAACCTTTTCTGGGCGCTTAAGCGGATGCGTCACGTGCTGGGAAAGGCTGGTGAGCAGGCGGTTCCTACCGTTCGGGAGCTACTGCTTGCTGAAGCAAAAAAGATCCACGAAGAAGACCGGCAGATGTGTCATGACATCGGCGAACACGGCTTCTCGCTGCTTGGAAACGTCGATGGTGTCCTGACCCATTGCAATGCGGGCGGACTCGCAACAGCCGAATATGGAACAGCCTTGAGCGTATTCTTCACGGCTCAAGACAAAGGCAAACTTCTACACATCTACGTAGATGAAACGCGACCGCTCCTTCAAGGAGCCAGACTGACTGCCTGGGAACTCATGCAGCGAGGTATTCCTGCAACGCTGATTTGTGACTCGATGGCGGCTCAGGTGATGCGCGAAGGAAAGGTTCAAGCGGTCCTGACTGGAGCCGACAGGATTGCTGGAAACGGCGATTCAGCCAACAAAATCGGTACCTATGCACTGGCTGTACTGGCGAAACATCACGGCATCCCGTTTTACATCGCAGCGCCCAGCAGCACTTTTGACCTGTCGATCAAATCGGGCGAGCAGATTCCCATTGAAGAACGCAAGTCAGAAGAAATCACCCATGGCTTCGGGAAACAGACCGCGCCTGAAGGCGTGGAAGTCTACAACCCGGCCTTTGACGTGACTCCTGCAGATCTGATCGAGGCAATCATTACCGAGCGCGGCGTGATCAATCCGGTAACGGATCAGAACATCCGTGACGTGCTTGGCTACGTTTAAGCTTGACGACGATTAGAGCGCGACAACGATTAACGCGGTCCCACCTAACGCTGAATTACACAGCGTTGAACATTTCGAGGCGGGACTACTGGTGGCTTGGTCGGGAATCAGAAATTCCGCAGGCTGGTTTTAACCGGCCCCTGGCTTTCGTCGACCACTTCCATCGACACAATTTTCCACGAGTCATTGACCAGTTCGACTTCGAAAATCGCGTCGTACTGGTTGGTGCGCTCATGTATGTGGCCCCAGTGTTCGATGGTACCGATCAGATTCCATGTGCAGCGGTAGGCAAACCCCGGTTCGCGTTCCGGATCTGCAACTTCTCCATCGGAATCACTCTGCCGTTCGACTTTGGTTCCTTCGACTAGTTGAACATCATCAACCCGCGATCTTGCTCCGCCCTGCTCTTTGACTTTGAGGCTTTCATTGATCTCGAGGTAGAGTTCGCGGAGCAATTCCCCGTCAACGCTGTTGGCCAGGGCGTCATAGATGTCCGATTCGTCGTAGTAGTCAAAAGCACGGAACATGTTCTTGTGTAGCTGCCCGAACACTTCTTCGGCATCCTCATCGGGCATTACAAACTGCTGTCGATCTTCAAACGGGTTATCGACTTCGATCGGCATCAGCGGCCATGCAAAAAGACCGGCAACCCACGCCACTCCACACATGATCCATGCCGTGGACAACCGGTAACCGAAGAACATTTTTCCCACCAGCATCAAGCAGCCCACGCAGAACAGCGTGATCGTGACAACCGGAAGATTGATTCGCGGCACCGGCGGACGAAGAACCTCAGCATCCATGGTCGTGGAAACCGCGGTAATCGGTGGCAGCGCTTCTGCTTCTGGAGCCGTCCATTCGTACGTATTGCCTTTGAACTTTGAATACCTTTGCTTGACGACCTGTGCGTCGTTTTCATCCCGTGCCGGCTTGAAGATGACCGAATCCACGCTCGTCACCACGGAATTAAACAGTTCCCAGGTCACCAGAACGTTGGTCGGAGGACCTTTGGTGCTGTAGGAAAGAATGATCCCGACACGTCCGTTGGCCACAGAGATCTTTCTCCGCTCCGCCTGCATGGCAAAGTCTTTCAGATCGAGCCCGTAGAAATCGACGCGATCAACCGTCGGGATGACTTCGATCCCGTCGATCACAATTGGATTGCTGTTGATAAATACGTCGGCAACGTCTTGCGCGATCAAATCCTGTTCGTCTATGTCCAACCATGAATCCTCAATCTCCGCTTCGAGATCCATGATCGTAGTCAGGGTCGCAAGCGGAACAAGAATCTCGTGCCGGACGGTAAACCGTTCGATGTAGAGAAACGAGTAGATACTGCTGTAGCTCATGATGCCGAGATTTTTCTCGCGCTGCTCCTCGAACCAGTTCTCCCATTCCTCGGCTGAAGCTTCGTCATCAAGAACCGGTCGGTCCCAGTCGAACTGGAACGTCTTCGGTTCCTGCGGTTTCATCATGTGAATGTAGGGTGTGTCGCTGCCTGCCTGCTTAAGCAGAATCTTCAATTCGGAAGGCAGCAGCTGTCCTTCGGCGACCATCTCCTGATTGATCGTGAGAAATTCCGGCTGCTCGTCGTAAACGAACTCCAGTGTCACAACGAAGAAGTACTTCATCAGTTCACCTGAGCGAATCCGTCCCTCTTCCTCATCACCTTCGGGCTCGGGAAATTCGATGTCGATTATTTCAATGATGCGCGGAATCAGTTGATTCCCGTTTTGATCAATCAGCTGGATTCGCTCCGCAAGAAACTCGGCATGATCCTGAGTTGCATCACGAAGCTCCTGGTTTTCGTAATAGCCGTCATCCAGCGGCGAACAGCCCTGCAGCAACTCAAGATCCTCCGCAAAAGGCTTGAGCCGCATGATCGTCTTGGTCCGGTTGACGTAGATATCCGCATCAACAACCGATACAGGGTGAATTGCAGACAGGGACTCATTCGAATCCGCGCTCGCCGTTGTCCCTGCAAATGCAAATACAAAAATGGCGAACAGCAATGTGATGCGGGATAACCGGGTATGGACTTGGCCCATTCTCTTGCCCCGAAGAATTGAATGCGTTGTGAACATTTCCTGAGAATCAGAGTCTTTCTTGCGACTCGAATTCAGATGCGAATCTATTGCGATCTATCAGCATACCCGCATTTGCAGTGGTTTGAACCGCATTTGGAGCCATGTAGCGCATTCTGCGACATGGAAGTCCGATTGTCACAAACGCCTTTTTCTGTGACATTTTGCCAGTTGGGACTGCTTCGTTTCCTCTCTCAGTAAATCAACAGGCGGAAACCGTTAAAGTCGCACACGAAATTGATACCCGTTAGTCGTTTCACAGACAATCAGCCCTGATGAACGCCCTCTCTGAAATCAAAACACGCTTCCACAGTGCACTTTCACAACTGGTCGAGGATCCCGATCAGGTTGACAAGCTGACTGCGATGGTACGCCCTGCGCAGGACACCCGCTTTGGTGACTATCAGGCAAATTGCGCAATGCCTTTAAGCAAACAGCTTGGCAAGACATCTCGCGAGGTAGCCACCGATCTGATCAGCAGCATTGCCATTGACGACCTGTGCCAGAATGTCGAAGCAGCAGGGCCCGGCTTTATCAATCTCAAGCTCGACGACGAGTGGATCAAAGCCAGACTGGCCAGAGCGCTTTCTGATGAAAGGCTCGGAGTCTCACTAACAAAGTCTCCACGGAATTTCGTGGTGGACTACTCTTCGCCGAACGTTGCCAAGCCGATGCATGTCGGACACATCCGTTCAACGGTGATCGGGGACGCGATTGCAAAAATCCTGCGATTTGTCGGGCACAATGTGGTGACCGACAACCACATCGGCGACTGGGGCACACAGTTCGGGATGATCATCTACGGCTTCAAGAACTTTCTCGATGAAGCCGCATATGAGTCCAACCCGGTAGGCGAACTGGGCCGTCTCTACAAACTGGTCCGTCGCATCATGGACTACCACTCGGCCGGAAAGAATCTTCCCGAAGCTCAGGAGCTGCTAGAAAAGCAACTTGCTGCACTTGAACGGGTTCAATCCGCACCACCGGCCGACGACGACAAAAAAGCGCAGAAGAAATACAAGAAGGACGTCGGCGCGCTGAACTCGAAAATCAAGGATCAGAAAGAAAAGGTCTCCGGCCTCGAAGCGTCGATTCAGGAGGCTGAACTGGATTCTGATTTTGCCTCACTCGCAGCAGCTCATCCCGACATCGCTAGAAGCGCGCTTGAAGAAACAGCTGCTTTGCACGAGGGCGACGAGATCAATCGTAAACTCTGGCATGAATTTCTTCCGCACTGCCGGATTGATATGCAGAGAATCTACTCGCGTCTGGACGTCGCGTTTGATCATGAACTGGGTGAGAGCTTCTACCACAACATGCTCAACGAAGTCGTTCTGGACTTTGAAGCCAAGGGCTTTGCGCGCGAAAGTGACGGTGCCCTTTGCGTCTTCATGGACAACTACGACACGCCGATGATCATCCGCAAGCGTGATGGAGCTTTCCTGTACGCGACGACGGACCTCGCGACGATCAAACACCGCATGGATGAATTCAATGCGGACGCGGTTCTGTATGTCGTGGACCACAGACAAAGCGAGCATTTTGAGAAACTGTTTGATGCAGCCAGACTGTGGGGCTATTCCAATGTCGAGCTGAAACACGTCAGCTTCGGAACGGTAATGGGCAAGGATGGCAAGCCGTTCAAAACCCGCTCAGGAGACACTGTCGGACTGGAAGGGCTGCTGAACGAAGCAGAATCCCGCGCCCTGGTTCTGGCTCAAGAGCAGAACGAAGCCAGGAAGTCAGGATTCACCGAAGCCGAACTTGACACCGTCTCCCGCGTCGTTGGCATCGGTGGAATCAAATACGCTGACCTGTCGCACAACCGTTCATCGGATTACGTGTTTGACTACGACAAGATGCTGCAGGTGACGGGGAACACGGCGGCGTATCTGCAATACGGCTATGCCCGCGTCGGCGGAATCGCGCGCAAACTGGATTTCGACACAAAAACCCTGCGCGACCAACCTGTCCCGTTCGAGTTCGAAAATGAAATCGAACGCGAGCTGGCCGTAAAGCTGCTCAGATTTGCCGAAGCTCTGGAAGAGTGCCTTGTCGAGTACAAGCCGAACATTCTGTGCAACTATCTGTTCGACACGACGCAGACTTTCTTCAAGTTTTACGACCAGTGCAGTGTCAAAGACGCAGCATCCGAGTCATTGAGACTCAGTCGCCTTCAACTTTGCGACATCACAGCCAGGACGATGGAAACCGGCCTTTCCTTGCTTGGTATCGGCGTAATGGAACGAATGTAGCGGGCGCCGCTTACTGCTGTTTGTTGACTGCCGTTTGCGACACCTCCACAGCGGAGCAGTGCTCCCTTCAGCAGGACCATGCCAGTGAAGGCGCCCTCCAACGAGGGATCTACCATCGCTCGAGGAACTCTATTTTTTTGAACCGACGCCACGGACAGTTGCCCGGTGACTTCAATCTCACGCGATCAATGATCCAGGCGGTGAAGACGCTTTGCAACAGTCAATTGGTTTTGGGTGGTAGAGCTTCGACAGCCGGGTTGCACGATATGGCAACCGGTCGCCAGAATAGCAGTGCACGAAAAGGAGATCGGCATGCTTAACACGACTGCAACGGCTTCCAGATTGATCGACAAGTTCCACACCGGCGATGCGATCAAACTGGCCGCGAAACTCCCTGACGATTTCGTCGATACGATCATCACGTCACCGCCCTACTACCGTCAGCGCGACTACGGCAGCAAACGGCAGATCGGACAGGAAATGTCTCCGGCTGCCTACGTTGAACGTCTGGCGGAACTGTTTGATGAGCTTTTGCGCGCCAGCAAACCCTCCGGTTCGCTCTGGATGGTCATCGGCGACAAGTATGAAAACGGAGAACTTCTCGGCATGCCTTGGCGGGTCTGCCTCGCCCTGAAAGATGTCGGTTGGAAACTCCGTAGCGACTGCATCTGGCATAAGCCTAATGCGATGCCTTCGAGTACAAAAACCCGACCGACGACTGACCACGAATACATATTTTTCTTCACGAAATCAAAAAACTATTTCTACGACGCCGATG
>JBCCFB010000077.1:0-24294 GCA_039029995.1 Planctomycetota bacterium | reverse complement strand
GCCGGTTGCCATTGACTCAAGAACGGCGTTAGAACAGCCTTCTGATGGTGAGCTCAAGACACTAAGGTCACACGCAGCGAGCAGTCCGCTCGTGTCACTGACGAATCCTTGAAATCGCACGCTACCGGAAACCTCAAGCTTCTGGGCAATTTCAAGAGCGTGTTCATATCCATCCCCGAACCGCCCCGCGAGGACTAGAATCGGTTTTTCATCGGACCTGATTTCGGAACTGAAGTGATCCAGGACGATCCTCCATGCTCGCAATACCGTTTCGTGGTCTTTAACGCTGGTCAAATTGGCAAGCATGCAGGTGACGAACGCCTGGTCGCTCACTCCAAGTTCTTCTCTCCATTGAGATCTGTTCTTCTGCGCGGGTTTGAGCTGCACGCCGTTGGGAATTAAGTGAACCCTGTCCGTCTGCACGCCTAGTGCATTTTTCAAGAAGTCGGCTCCGCCTCGCGAGTTTGATACAAACAGTGAAGCGTCACGCACGGCACGAGTTTCCAGTCCAACCGGGCCGCGAGCCAGCCCTTCATCTCTTTGCTGCCATATGCAGACTTTTGCTCGGGAGTATCTCCACGTACTACAGCAGGCAAGGTTGGGAACCAGCACATATGGGAGAAGAATGTCTACCTTACTGCGTCTCAGGCGAAGAGCAAACTTGAACAGTTGATACAAGAGATTTCGGCGCGAGGTCCAGACTTGTATGGGTACCAGCGTTGTCGCAATTCCCATTTCACTGCAAGCTTGCGGTACTACATTTCCCGGGTTAACTGACCAGACCTCAACTTCTACGTCTTCCTTTTCCTTTAGATGACGAGCAAGCATCAGGCCCTGCCGTTCAGCGCCACCCAGATCAAAGCTCGGAAAGACTAGGACGGCTTTTTTTCCTGCCAGTCCGCTCACTATGGCAGCAATCGCCGGCTGAAGTCTCGAATCGCCGACAACGGACTCTCTGCCATCTGCATCCACCAGCGAACGTAGCGGGCCTTAGACGGGAGAGTCACTTTTCCCGGACTCAGGTCCTCGGTATCAATGTTGCCAACGATCTCCTCGAACCTGTTCAGCGAGGCTTGCGGGGAAAAATACTCCCAGACTCGAGGCTGCGCTTGATCCAGGTAGTTGATTCGCGACTGAGGCGTTCTTAGCCGTTCGATCGCGCTGTGTAACTGCGAAGGGCCGGAGAACACAAATTCCTCGACTCCAAGTTTCTCTGCCGCTCGTTGATAGTCAGGAGTTGCAGAAACGATGGCGGGAATGCCCCAGCATATGCTGGTTGTCATTTTGTGATTGCTCTTCATCCGGTTGTAGACTGATCCATCGTGCATCATGCAAGTAACATCACAGCCTTGCAGGGTCTCGATAAATGTGTCTCTGTTCCATGGAATATATTCTGCATCGAGGTTCTGAGGAGCTTCGTCGCCAGTACATACAACGAGTCTGGTGGCGGGTGTCCGGGCAATGGCCTCTGCATATGGTCGCAAGGAAGAGAGCGTCGAAGTTGACCCGAACCAGAATATTCGTAACTCGTTTCGAGCCTGAACTGGTTGGCGGACTGTTTCTTGAGGACCGTAATCGACCGGATTGAACCACGTCTCCGTTTTCAGTCGCGGCATCGGCTTGCGAAGCCATTCCGCTCTTTCCGGCGTGTCTGTGGTAACGATGTCCGCCAGGTTCAGCATCTGAAAACAAAGTTTGGGTGGAGCCCAGTACCAGAGTGCATCACCCGAGTCATCTACGTCATAGACGATTCTGCTACCCGCTTCCTTCGCTTGAAGTGCGAACTCAATGACAGTTTCAGTCACCTTTTTCTGGACAACCACAAAATCAGCAGGCTTGGGCTCGCCGACGTGTGATTCAACTCCCGAAGCCGTCATCAGATCATGAGGCAACCAGCAACGCAGCCTTGAACTTGCGGTGTCACGGTCTCCGGCTGGCAGCCAGCAAAACGAAGGCATTTTATTTTTGAACAAACCTACTGACGTACGGCAATCGTCAGCAGTGATGGAGTGGTACGGATTTGATACGGAGTATGTGAATAGAGAACTTCGAAGTCTGACTCACCGAGAAAACGACGCATGAACGGCGCGTCGTAGCCACTCTTGTGGAACATGCCCTCGTTTTCCTGTGATCCGTAAAACATCTTCAGAACGTAGTTGACTTCTTCGATCGCTCTTTCGTCAGTGGATTCGCGTTTTGATTTCAATTGCAGCCAGAGCCGGCAAACAGCAGAGAGATCCGGGCAGGTGAGAACGAGCAAACCTCCTGGCTTCAGCACTCTTCTCCATTCGGCCAACGCGACCTTTGCCTCGTCAAAGGACAAGTGCTCCAGCATGTGATGTGATTCGATCAAACACACTGAACGATCTGAAAACTCACTGAGATCGGTCGAGTCCAGTTGTTTTTCAGCCGCCGGATTGTGCAGGTCGCAGTTAGTGATTCCTGGAAACAAGACCGTGCCACATCCGAGGTGCAATCCGATTTCGCTCGCATCACGGAAGTTTTGCAGGAGTCCGTCCAGCTCGATTGCAACTTTCTTGTTTCCGCGAAACCGGGTAGCCGGAACCAGAAAGTCATTGCCGTTAAAGTGGACTGAATTCATCTTGTTTAAAATGGACCCTGATCGTGTTTTTCCCAGGTACTCTGCCAGATAATCATCCCCTGTGTGGATGACGGCAGTCGCCCCGTACTCAGAATGTCCATGGGCTCGACTCGCAACACCGCACCAATTTCCCGCTGGTCAACGGGGCTGCCGTTTTCGTCGGTAATTGCAATTTTTATCTGGTAGTTGCCGGCGTTCAGTGGAACTTCTCCCAGGTCACAAACCATCCGGCCGCGGTTTGAAAGTGCAGATGTGTCGAAGTTGCTCCAGTGGGTTCCGGCAGAAAACACCCGGACTCCGAGTTCCGTAGAGACGCCCAGTCCGAACCTGGGAGACCGTTGGCGTTGCTCGAAACAATACTCGACTTCGATGCCCAGCCTGTCGCCCATACAGATAAAGTCGCTCCGCTCACCGTTGCGCAGGATGTTGACAGCGCGGATGGGCGAGTCATTTTCGTCTTCTCTAATGAATCCGACAGATTGCATTTCGTAATACTGCTGAATTATCTCCGTCGTGTCACCGATTTTCTCGATGCCGCCCTGGTGCATAAGTACCGCTCGACCACACATTTTCGCGATGCTTGCCATGTTGTGGCTGACAAAGAGGATTGTCCGGCCTGACGAAGCGCCGAGTTCCTTCAGTTTGCCGATGCATTTTCGCTGAAACGCAACATCACCCACGGCGAGTACTTCATCTACCACCAGGATTTCGCATTCCAGATGCGCGGCGACTGCGAATCCGAGCCGGACCATCATTCCGGAACTGTATCGCTTAACCGGTGTGTCGATGTACTTCGCGCATCCTGAGAACTCAACGATCTCGTCGATGCGAGTTGCGATTTCAGGCTTCGTCATCCCGAGGATGGCGCCATTCAGAAAGATGTTCTCGCGACCTGTAAGTTCGGGGTGGAAGCCTGTTCCGACTTCCAGCAGACTCGCCATTCTTCCTTTGACTTTGATTTCACCTTCCGTTGGAGCCGTAACTCTCGATAGCAACTTTAGCAGAGTCGACTTACCTGCTCCGTTGGCTCCAATAACGCCTAGAATCTCACCTTGTTCGACCTCGAGATTGATGTCTTTCAGCGCCCAGACATAGCCGGATTGATCAGCGATTGTACGGTCGTTGGTGGCGTCAATTTTCAAAGCCGGATCGGGCCTGCCCCGCAGGCGGGCCCAGAAGCGATTGAGGTCGTGCGCAAGCGTCCCGGTACCGACAACACCCAGCCGGTATTGCTTGGAGACGTTTTCGATGGAAACGGCCGACGACATGCCTAGCTTTGATTCTCTCGAGGGATCCAGTTTGCGAGCGACCGTTCGAGCGCGGTCAGGATATCTGACATCTGAATGCCGCTGTTCAGGATCTTGGAGTTATCCAGAACACAACTCGATCTAGGCGTTCCGGCGACCTGCTCCATAAATTCGGCTTCGTCTTTGAAGAAGAGATACTGTTTGTCCGGCATCAGATAGCGCTTGATGACGTCAGTAACTTCTCTTGTCGTGATCGCTCCGGTGTTGGTGATGTTGTATGTGCCGAACGGGATTCGGTTTTCCCATGACTGCAAACACGCCTCGACGAACTCATCCATATTCGAAATTGAGTTGGTCACATCAAGAAGTCGGTCATAACGCATCAACTTGCTGAGATAGTTGCGATCTGAATCAATGTGACTGAATGGTATCCGCATCCTCCAGGAATAAACGTTGTCTGCTCCTGCAAGACATTCCTCGCCTAGAGCCTTACAGCCCGAGTAGAAGCTGCAATTGTCAGTGCGGAAGCAGAAATTGGGTACGTCGTCTTCCTTAAAACCTCCGCCCCCGGGACGTTCGCCCTGATAAATACAGCCCGAAGAAACATGTCCCCATGGGAGCCGGCAAAGATCGCAGGCTTCCCGGATCACGCCCGGCAGCACAGCATTGCCCATCAGGCATTCGTGCTTGTGTGCTTCACAAACATCGACATTGGGTTTTCCGGTATAGCCCGCGCAGTTAATCAGGAATGAAGCTTTCGATTCTCTGATCACCTGCACCAGATGGTCGACGTTGTAGTAGTCAACCCGGCGTCGAGCAACGGGACGGAAATCGATTCTACGCGCGTTCAGATGGCGCACGAACGCCGACCCGACATAGCCTGAAGCACCAAGAAGAAGGATCACTTTCTTTCGGAGTCCATCAGGCTAAACGGTGTCCATGAATGTTCGCTCGACACGGTTGAAAATGACGATCGCGGTCAGCATGAGTACAACGGCGAATCCGCCGGAGTAGCCGAGATGCCCCCAGTAAAAGGTGCCGTCGCCAAGAAAGCCCAGCTTGAAGCATTCGAGAATCGGGCTGATAGGATTCGCGAGGATCAGGTATCGCCACTTTCCGCCACCGATGATCGACATCGGGTAAACAACCGGCGATGCGTACATCCATAGCTGGATACCGAACGTCAATGCGAATTTGAGATCGCGGTACTTCGATGTCAGCGCCGAAATGATCATCCCGAAACCCATTGAGAGCATCGCTAGGATCAAAACAAGAACCGGAAACAGAAGTGCGTAGGCATTAATGCGAAGCGGTACATCGCGATACCAGATGAAAAACAGGATCATCGCGATGAACAACGAAAACTGAATCGCCAGCTTGATCAATCCCGAGACCACCACCGACATCGGAACGATGATGCGCGGAAAATAGACTTTGCCGAACAGCTGCTGGTTCGTAAAAAATGTGTCAGCGATCTTGGTGAGCGATTCCGAGAAATACGCCCATAGTGTGATGCCGCCGAGGTAGAACAAAATGGGTGGTGTGTCATCCGTACTGATTCCGGCAATCTTGCTGAAGATCAACGTGAAGACGACGGTCATCATCAGTGGCTGGAGGATGTACCAGATGGGGCCGAGAATGGTCTGCTTGTAGAACGCGACAAAGTCCCGCCGGACAAACAGCATCAGCAGGTCGCGATATCGCCAGACCTCGGCAAGGCGCAAACTGAACAGCGACTCCCGCGGGCGGATAACGAGCGTCCACTCCTCATCGGACGACCGGTCCGCAATCGCGGCTGAAGCCAGGGTGCCGGCTTTCTCGATTGCGGCTTGTTCAGGAGGGGAATTCATTAATCAGGTCGGTGCATCAGAACGATGCATATCCGAAAAAGGCGGGTAGTTACCGACGAGTCGCGACCGGCGCGTCAGCGATTGTGCTGCCGTCACGAATCCCGGCGTCGGCGACGGGGTCAACCTGACCGGCACTATTGTGTAACTGGCAGAGTTCGTAGAAGAGGGATTTGAACCGGCCAACTGGAATTTCGCGGTTGTATTTGCGGGTTGCCGCGAGCCTCGCGTTCTGCCCCATTTCTTCGGCAAGAGCGGGATTCAAAGACAATTCGACGATTCGTTCGGCGAGCTGTTCCGGTTCAGATTCATCCACGAAATAGCCTGCGGATGCATCCTCGATCATGGCTGCAAGGTGCGAGGCTACTATTTGTGATCCGAGCGAAGTTGCACGTTGCCCGAGCCCGATCACAGGAGTGCCACTGGCCATTGCCGCATAAACCTTACTGGGCATCATCAGTTGAGTCAGGTTGCTGTCCAGCAGTACGAAATGGACGTCGGCGGCGCTAAGGCTGATCGCAAGTTCGGATTTCGGCTGATAGTCAATCAGCCGGACGTTCGGCAGGCCTCTTCGAATCGACTCTTCCGAAAGCCAGCCTCTTTTTACTCCGTTGCCGACAAACGCAAAAACAATATCGCGGTTGTCACGCAGTTCTTCAGCTGCATCAAGTACAAGATCGAATCTCTGAGTGAATCCTATGTTGCCGGAGTACATGACAACGAACTTGTCTTCGAGATCAAACTTGTGGCGGAATGTATTGTTTTCCTTGATGGGGGTGACTTCCTCCGCATCCACCCAGTTTTCAATGACCTCAATGCGGCTTTCATCAACCAGATGGTTGATCAGCCATTTCCTCATATCATGTCCAACGACGACAACGCGATTCGCGCGACGGTAGACGAACAGAAAGCTCCATCTGAGCAGTCGCGTAAAGAGGTTGTAACTGAGCCTTCCCAACTCAATTGCAATGTCGGGATAAATGTCCTGCAGATAGCAGACGAGTTTGGTCCCTCGAATCGCCGAAACAAGCCAGGCAGAAAGGCAGAGGATCGGCGGATCGGTTTCGACAACGATGACATCAGGTCGCCGGCAGAATAACGCCCGCCACGTTGCGGCAATCATGTAGGTGATGAAGTTGATCACGCGACCGGAGAAAGTGGATTTGTCAAATTGCGTGTGCCGCACACGAATAACGTTCACACCGTTGTGTACAACTTTCCCCTTCGCTTTGAACTCAATCTCTTCCAGATTGAAATTAGGTTGCCCGCATATGACGCTTACCTCCACCTGATCGTCCAGCGCCACCTGTTCGCACAACTCGGTCAATAGCTGACCCGTCGCCTCGGCGTCCGGCCAATAGGACCGGTTGATAAAAAGTATGTGGCGTTGTTGATTCAAGTTATTGACGATGCCGCGGCGCAAATAGTCGGACGCGAATAAGGTCTGCTTTCGCTTCGGGCGCTAACAGTCCGGGTAATGGGAATGAGCATGGCGGGCGGAAAACCGGGGGACGATGTGGAAGGGTGATGGAGTGGAAAATTGAGTCGCAACAGCTGTCTGTCAATGCGCGTACTCCGTTCCCCCGGGTGACACATGAGATGCCATCCGCAATCGACAGGCTGTCTTTCAATAGGTCTTTCATCAGCGGGAAAAACCGAGGTTTTTATTGTATTTCCGACGGGTATTGCCGCAAGCTGCAGAGCATTCCGCGGGTTCGACATGATCCCCCGCTCAACTCGTTTTCCACCCGTAAGAGCTGATGCTCATAAAGGCAAAACCACAGTTATCGTTCGAGAAACTGGAACTTGCGCTGCGCTGGTGATGGTGGGGTATGGACATTCGGTTGATGAGACTAGTTGTAATGATGATAAGGGTTGGTGAGTTTATAGGAATCCTCTTTTGTTCCTGCTCTACCGAAAACGGCTGATTCTCATTTCCTGTCCGCCTTTGCAACTGGTTCGAAGCGAGCAAAACGTCTACCAAAAAGAACTGTTGTCGCGGAGCAGGTGTCGCAGAGAGTTAGTGCAGAGTGTTAGTGCAGAGTAAAGGTAGGCACTTCAAGAAAGAAATGCGGCCCAATCTTTCTCGCGGGTAGAAACAAAAAAAGCGTGACCGCGCCGAATTGTTTCAATGTCGGGCATTCGCAGGAACAGGTGCCTCGATGCCGAATTCAGCGTACAAGGTTCACTAACGAGGAGCCGAAGCTCGATTCAATTGAAATCTGATTTTTTCGCGGAAGGATTCGAAGTGATTAGCGGGTAACACATCAACGGTGAGCGCTTCGAGGCGATCATTGAATTCGATCAGTTGATCACCCATGAGAAATTCACTTTCAAACGAAATCGAGCGTCGCGGACGCAGGTCTTTCAGAATCCAGAAATCTCCTGCTGAAATCTCAACTCGAAGATTATCGAGAGTGTTCACGGGTACTTCCGTTAGCGCCTCTTCATTGAGCACCCCGACGACAAGCTCTCGCACGATATTCAGCAACGGGTCATCGCTCAGAACTCCGGCCGGAATCGCATCGAACCGGTCATTGAGTTCCTGTTCAGTCCATTGTCCGCCGTTCTTTTTCGCAATCAGCCCGAGGATCGGAAACCTTGTGGAAGTGTTGTCGTAGACCACGAGGGTATCTGGAAAGACCTGTTGAAATGATGCCGCGATCGTAAGCCAGTTTTCGTAGTTGAGCTGGTGTAACGGTAGCCACTGGCAGAAAAGCCCGTCTTCAGTGAGCGCTCTTTGCACGTTGCGAAAATGCTCGATCGAAAACAACCGGCCTTCTCCGGTTCCATACGGGCGATACAGGTCTCCGACAATCAGGTCAAACTGATTGTCCGCAGCCGCCATATATGTGCGCGCGTCTTCGATGACCACGCTGTTCCCGGCCCGTTCGAAAAAGCCGCCGGTGCTGTCGGCGAAATACTCTTTGGCGAGTGCTTCCACATTTGCGGATAACTCCACCGCCGTTACCGGTGGAGGCTCGTCGAGGTTTTCAAGGCCGCTCGATGAAATTCCTGTCGCCAGTCCGAGACTGCAAACCGATTGTGCCTCCGGATTGAGTATCCATGGAAGCATCAACTGCCGCCGCTGGTTAGCTGCGGCCGAAGCGCCGTTGCTACCGAGAATGTACTGATTGTTACCGATGATGCTTAACGAGTTATTGTCCTGGTTCTCGACGATAAGCCAGACTCCTTCGCGACTGAAGTGAGTTGCCTTGACATCGAAATTGGCAGACGCGCGCGGACTAAGATACGGCAGATCGCGATAGTAGTCGTGAGCAAAGAACACAGCGGCCGCTATTGCGAATGTCAGAAGCGCCGCAAGAACACGGTTCAGCCGGAATGAAAGCCCGGCAACGACGACCGCAAGAATAGCGGCGAGAAGTACAAATCCCTGGTATACGCCTGTAGTTCCGATAATCAGCGAATTAAAGAGCTCCGTTCCGACCAGGCCGCCGACGCCATTGACTGCCAGAAGGATACCGATTTTCTTACCTTTCGGATCAGCAACAGCACTTGCGGTCATCAGGGCCGGGAAAACGAGTCCGGATACCAGTAGAACCAGTCCTCCGGACGTTGCAACCAGCCAGAAGACGAGTATCCAGTACCTTCCGACGGTGTCGATTGCACGGTCGTTGAGTCCTTCGAGATACCTGATGGACATCAGTTGATCAGTGCATTCAAAAAGCAGCATCGGCGAAAGGCATGCAAACAATGCTGTGCCCGCAAACGAGATGATCAGAAACCATCGGCCCGCCGCCAGATTTCTTGTGGGTTTCACCGAGTTGGAGAGACTGACCAGCCCCGAACTGATTGCCAGAAAGAGAATTACATTCGCGAGCAGCGCGCTTGTTGTGTGGTAGGAACCGGGAACAACAAGAGAAATCAGTCTCAGCAACAACACCTCAAAAGACAGGACCACAAAACCTGATAGAAACGAGAGACCGATGAGGCCACGGGTTGAGAAAGTGTTCCCCTCATTCTCCACACTCTCAACGCTTGATTGAGATTTCCGTTTCTCTTGCCTCTTTTTTTGTCTGGAGATATTGGACTGTCCGCTTGTCTCTGTCGATCCGCCGATGGCCGTCAGGCCGATCAGAGTAAGCGCGACGAAGACATTTGCAGCTGCAGCGGCGAACATGGTTCCTTGCGCCCCGAGCCATCCGATGAGGAAGGTTGACGTCAGCCACAACCCGAATACTCCACCAATTGTGTTGAGCATATAGATCCAGATACCGACCGACGCGACCCTTGCACCTTTATCCGTTGCGGTACGGATGAACATCGGCAATGTGAATCCCATTGCCATCGAAGGTGGAATGACGACACCGATTGCAATCAGCAGCTTTACCGCGCTTCCCTGCCATGAAATCAGCGCATCGGTGCCCATCGACTGCCAGATCCAGTCAGTCCAGAGCGGTAGAAACGCCGCCGGCAACGATAGCACGGCGATACAAATTTCGGCTGAAAACAACCAGCGGATCGCCGGAGCTTTGCTTCTGGAATGGAACGTTGCCAGATAGCCGCCGAGAGAGAGTCCCAGGAAAAAGAAACCAAGTACCCTGCCTGTAACCCAGTCCGTGGCGCCAAGCAAATCGACCAGTCGCCTCGTCCAAAGCAGTTCGTGCGAAAGTGCAGCGGCTCCACTGACAAGTGGCAGGACCACCAGCAGCAAGAGGCTCGTCAAATTGAGCCTGATCGCAGGGTTTTCAGAATTGTTCAATTAAGCACCTCTCAGCCGTCACGGCGGTCCTAAATAAGCAGGCTTCTATGGGTGGCGGCGTCAATTTCGGACAAATCTACGAGTTTTCTACGTATTTTCTGTATCTACTGCTAACAACTCAAGCCACGAGTCCGATTTAACAGATGCTCCACTTGCATAACGATTGCAAGTACGTACTATGAGCGAAAGGTCAAACAGCGAAAACAAGGGCTGGAAATGAATACGATGGAAGTTGCGGCACCCCAGGCGGCATTAAGTGGTCATGGTCAGTCCACGTGGCGGGACTGGCTGGGTATTGTGGCTTCGATCGGTTGTGCAATCCATTGTGCTGCGATGCCGTTCGTATTCGCTTATCTGCCGGCTCTCGGGTTGAGTTTCCTGGCAGACGAGGCTTTTCATAAGTGGATGGCACTTGTCTGTTTCCTCATCGCGCTTGCGGCGTTCGTACCCGGCCTTCTGAAGCATGGCAACTGGTGGCCTGCCGGGATCGGTACCGTTGGTTTGGCTGCGATCACATTTGCAGCATTCGGGCTGGCAGGAGAATGCTGCCCTTCCTGTGCCGAAGTTGATCAGTCATCCGAAGTCGCCGCAACCGCATGCAGCGACTGCGAAGACTGTGAGAATTGTGCTGCAAGTGAAGATCCTTTTGTGACGCCTGTCGCCAATACAGAGGAGATAGAAGCTTCCGGCGATGAGGAAAAGGCCGGGCTCCTTGCCAAACTTGCTCCCTGGATTACTCCTTTCGGTGGCCTGATGCTGGTCTCTGCCCATCTTCTCAATCGACGGTGCGGGGCAATCTGTGAGTGCTGTGATCCAGAAGAAGGTGCCGGTTCCGCTGACACCGCTGTTCAACTGAATGCTTCAGCAACGGAATAGCAATGAGACGGTCGGCCGTTGCTACTCTGATTCAATTCCTGTTCTTTCTATGCCTGTTTTCCGGATGTGCTGAAACAGAAGACAACACTCCTGTGTTGTTTGCCCGGCCTGCCCTGCCGGAAGTATCTGGTGCGGAGCTTGCGTCGTACGTAGCTGATAGCCAGCGACCGGTGCTCGTTGAGTTCGGTGTGGACTACAACTGCGGTCGATGTGAGTCGATGAAGCCGGACGTTCTTCAACTGGCAGAAAAATACAAAACCGGAGCCAGTGTCGTACGGGTCAATTTCACGGCCAACGTCGACTTGGTTACAGAGCTTGGCGGGAACGTTTGCCCGACCTATGTGCTTTACAATCAAGGCGAGCCGGTGATGGTGCGGTCACATCCGACTTCATACGATCTGCTTGAGTCAGACTTGCTGAACCTGCTGCCGGATGATCGCAATGAATGAGGCTGCAAACGACTCTGTTTTCGCAACAGATGGTCCGGCCTTTTCACCAAAGGAAAGTTCAGCGTCCGGTAAGGGGCCCTACGAACAAACTCTGGTTGGAGAATACTCGCGCCTCCTGCTTTTGATCGCGTCCGTTCCGTTGTTAATCTGGTTTTTGTACGTGACTTCCAGTGGACAGCCGGCAGTGCTGTCCATTGTGGCTTGTAGCGTTCTTCTTGCTTCTCTGGTTTCGTCTCGCGGTCTACCCGCACTTAGAATCGGACTGCTGGTTGCAATGGCAGTCAACGTGCTCGCCATGTTCGGCGATCCGGATGAAATTATTGTTACTCAGGCAGAAGACAAATGGGACCTTCCGAACTGGGTTTTGTTCTCCTGCCTCGCCAGCGCAATTGCGTTTGAAAGCATTGCATGGGTCGGGTCGAGTTCGAAGGAAACGATCAGGAAAGTTCTCGGCTGGGGTGTCCTGCTGATCCCCGTGTTGATCTATGTGGCCGCAATTCCCGCCGTCGTTTCAGTGCTTGAGTCGTTCCAAAGTACAGGGGATGAACTGGAGGCGACGGATCCGAACTGGAAGTGGTGGAACGAGGCCGGGTACCGGATGGTTCAGTTCGGAGTCTTCGCTACGTTCGCGTACGTTGGAGCATGCGTCGGCAGTTTTCTCAACGTTGCCGCCTACTGTATCCCGAGAGGCGAGAAGCTGGGACTGCGCGATTCAATGTGCCCGCAGTGCGATACGAAAATCAGTCGAATCGACAACCTGCCGGTCTTCAGTTACATCAATCTTGGAGCCTGCTGCCGGAGCTGCGGCAAAGCGATTCCTCCGCGATACCTGGGGGTCGAATTAGTAGTTGCAACTATTTTTGGTTCGCTCTTTCTTTATCAGTTGATCGTCGGTTGTCCGAACGTGCCTCACGCCGAAATCATGCACAGCGGTGTGTTGTGGGTGATACTCTATCCGAAGTGGCACGCGATCGGTCTGTACCTTTATCACGCGGGCTGGATGTGCGCGATCTTGATTCTGGCTTTGTTTGAGCGTGACAAACAGCAGCTCAAAATTCCATTCAGTGTTCTGCTTGTCGGTGCATTTTTCGGAGCTGCAGCAGCTTGTCTGCCATTACAGACAATCCCACTGACAGATGGATTGTCAATGGTCAGCAACTTCTCACCGGTCGTAGAACAACTGATCAAGCTTGCCATCGGTGGTGTGGCGGGGGCGGCTGTCGGGTATTCGATTGCGCTGGTTTTTGCAGCCGGTAGTTCGGCAGGAAGCAAGTCAATTCTCACTCTCGCTTTTTTGTTGACGGGGATTGTTCTTGGCTGGCAGGCGTTACTGCATGTGATCGTGCTATTCGCACTCTTCGCCGCGGTCGTGAAATTTACACCCGGGTTGAACCGGTTGTGGCGTTATCCGACGACGGTGCTGCTGATCACCGTTATGCTCCACCAGCCGTTCTGGAAGGCCATCGCGAGCTTGTGGAGCTACTCGTAAAACGCGTCGCGGAGGGACATTCGAACCAGGCTGACGTCGAATTTCACTGGCTAAAACAAATCCGATGTAGCCACGAAAAAAGCCCGCGCATAATGCGCGGGCTTTTCAGTACACCCGAAGGGATTCGAACCCCTAACCCTCGGTTCCGAAGACCGATGCTCTATCCAGTTGAGCTACGGGTGCAGATTCGTCTGTTTGCGAAATGGCATTCAGACGACTCAATTAGACAAAGCATAGTAATCCACAGCCTCTTTCGCAACTCTCCTTTGCGAACGGTGTGTTCGTTCGGACTATTTTGAGCTCTGTTCGAACGATTTCGCGGATTGCGAACTTCTGCGGACCGGTTCGAGTTCCACTTTGAGAACGAGATTCTAAATCGGGCACGAACACAATGCTCTTGATCAAAAGGGGGAACTGTCCAGCGACAGTGCGTCAGATTTGGCGATCAAATGCGGAAGAGGTTAGTTCGAACAGATTGTGTCAGTCTTTGTTTTTGAATTTGCCACTTCGTCAACTGTTCAGGCAAAAAGCGTGCCGTAGGTCTCGATATGACATGCAAATTGTGGAAACGAGGCCACTAACCCGGCAAATTCCCTGGAATTGACACCGCTTTATTTTGCCCGTTCGGAATCGCCCGATTCAGGAACGGGCGATTTAACGCAAAAACCGTGGATCAAGATATGTTTTTCATCCAGTCATCGCGGTTATGATAAGCTTACAAGACGAACTACTGGGCGTTGGATTCTTGATGGAACATAGAGGCGGATCCGGCTGCAAAAATACCTACTAATCACTGCCTGCCAGGGTGGATTCCGGACCAGCAACCCCGCTTTTCCCCGGATGTGAGCGACGACCGTGACGCAGTCGTACTAAGGCGAGCTTTAATGAATCCGATTACTTTGCGTGTTCTTGACGGCGCTGACCGTGGAAGAGTGTTTGAACTCGACCGCGCGCCGATCACGATCGGACGCGAAGAGGGCAACACGATTCAACTCAACGATGAGCGTGTCAGCCGGTTCCACATCAAAATTCAACAAGATCATGAAGATCTTGTGCTGACGGATCTCGAAAGCACAAACGGCACCAAGGTCAACGGCGAAGATGTTCAGCTGCGCATTCTGCGCCATGGCGACATGATCTCAGTCGGACGCAGTACCCTCGTGTTCGGGTCACGATCTGAGATCAATGACCGATTCGATCGCTTGAGCAAATCAGAGCGAGTCGATTCTGCCGAGAAAATGGTCAACAGCGAAAAGGACTCGGTTTCCGTCCGCAACGACTGGAAAGAGAATCCGAATTACCAGTTGGCTCTGCTCGATATGGATCCACCGGGACTGCCTGACCGGCTGTCGCCCGGGCAAGCCGCTCAGCTTTCTGAAGTGCTTGAATTCTTTCACATGCACTTGCGCCGCATCATCGGCGATATCGAGTTCAGTCCCAGAAGCACTGTTGTTGAACTTCCGGTTGAACAGTGGCAGAAGATCGTCGACCTCCAATCGCGGCTCGCCGAGTATCTGCGGCGCATCGGCCATCAGGAATAGCACGCTCTCCAAACTCTGCTGATACACATGTTCGCTGCTGCGCGAATTCAAGCCGGGGAAGCTTGTTGTGATCGAGTTAAGCAGTTGCTCATGCCGTTTGCAAAGTTGGTAGGATACGCGCACCGGATAAATTTGTCCGGCCTTATCCACTTATCCCTGCTTGAGGAAATGACATGAGTTCATCATCTATCGTTCGAGCGTTTGGACTGGTTGTTTTTCTGCTTTCAATTTCATCGTGCGTGACCGCGACGGCTGAGATCGTATGGTACTTTGATGCGGATCATGACGGCTTCGGAGACCCGTTTACAACGACGTCTACCAGTGCATTGACATCGCCCGGTGGTGGTTTCGTGGCTCTAACTTTTGATTGCAACGACGTTGATCCAGACCTCCATCCGAATAGTCTTAGTGAGGGCGTCATTCAGGATGGTATTGATAATGACTGTGACTTGGCCGTCGACGAAGTGAATATCTATCAGGCTTCGTTGCCCTCGCCGGGAATGCAATCGGCAACTGTTGGCGAGACATTCGTTTACACTGCGAACGTAACGACGGATTCGCCCGGCCTCTCATGGAACACAATTCTGCCGGCGGGGATGACGTTCAGTTCTTCAGGCAACTCCGGAACGTTCACATGGGTTCCCGGAGTTTCCGATGTCGGGCTGCATCGTTTTTCCTTCCACGTTCACGATTCAGGCGGGCAGAGTAACAGCATCGTGGACTTCGGGATTGTCACGGTGAGCATTCCTGAGCCGTGTCACGCCTCGTTTCTGTTAGTCTTTCTGGCGTGGCGCGGAAGACGACACAAAAGCTAGTTTGCTGGTTTCCCAGGACCTTCATTGACCCGATTGCCAACCCCGAGCAACTTCCATGAAAAACGGTGCGATTCACATTCTGGTTCTTTTTCTTCTTTCGCTTTTTTCCTCCATTGAAGTTGCATCGGCTCAAAACGTAGCCGATTTGATTGCGGCGATCGAGTCAGGTGAGGCTGAAGCCGTTCAGACTTTGGTCGAAGATCAGCCGGATCTGATAAATGGTCAGGCCAATTTCCGCAGCCCGCTGATGGTCGCGATCCAGAAAGCCAATATCGAGATGATCAACCTGCTTCTTGATGCTGGTGCGGATATCAACGGTGCCCCTGAAAATCAGTCCACCTGCATGTGCCTGGCGGTTCAGTACGGCAACATAGACGTCGTGAAAGAACTGCTGAAGAGGAATCCGGATTTGAATCACGCTGATCGTTACCGGCAAACTCCAGTGATCCATGCGTTATGGAGCGGCGATGATATTCTGCTCTTATTGCTGGAAGCCGGTGCCGACGTGAATACTGTTGATCAATCCGGGCAGTCGTTGCTGACCAGAGCGTGCTCAAGCCGACGCGAGTCTGCGGCGTTGCTGTTGATTGAGAACGGTGCTGACCCGAATAAGACGGACAACTTCAAAAGCACTCCCTTGATTACCGCCTGCCAGTCCGGAGGGATGCTCAACGTCGTGGAAAAACTTCTTGAGGGAGGGGCGGATCCTACTCATGCCAACGAACAGGGCTTCACCGCGATTCACGGAGCTGCTCAATCGGTCAACCAGGAAAACGGTTTGCAGATTCTGGAACTGCTGATTGAGGACGTCGAGGATGTAAATCTGGTAAGCCAGTACTCAGGAACTCCTTTGTCTCTGGCGGTAACCGCAAACAACAGTGCTGCGGTCGAAATGCTGCTCGCAAAAGGAGCCTCTGTTGACATCGTTGCAGCAAACTGGATTCCTCATCTGCAATTTGCGGCAACGTCGGGCAATGCGCGGATGGTGGATCTGCTGATTGATGCCGGCGCGGATGTAAATATGCGCGACGAAGGAACCGGCTTCACTCCGCTCCATTTTGCCGCAAGCTCCGCGCCTCAAGGGGTTGAAGCAAGCGGAGCTGACCGGGACTCACCAAACTACACAGCCGTTGTACGACTGCTTACGGTGGGCGGAGCTGACGTCAAGGCAAGGTCCTTGGATGGAGCGACCGTCTTGCAGATCGCGATCAACAACGGGGCTGCCAGTATTGCCGATCTGTTGATTTTTGAAGTAGAAGATCCGGATGTTGATCCGGAAAGTGTTGTCCATCGCGCGGCCCAGTTTGGAATGGCGGAAACAATGCGCTTTATCACGCGACGGGCGCCGGACGCGCTTCGCATGCCGGATAGCTCAGGCAAGACACCGCTTGTTATTGCTGCAGGAAAAGGCCATTCACGTGTGATCGATGTTCTTCTGGAGGCCGGTGTCGAAGCGGATCAGCCGGATGAAAACGGCAACACCGCGCTGGCGGCAGCAATTGCGGGTCAGTTCGACGCAGCTGTTGACGCTTTGATCGAGGGAGGAGCTGATACGGCCGTGCGGGATCAACAGGGGCGAACACCGCTGCATACAGCCGCATGGTACGGGAATGAAGCCATCGTCAGAAAATTGCTTGAATCCGGTGTCACGCAATCGCCGACTTCCACGGGCAATACTCCGATGCATGCTGCTGCATGGCAGGGACACGCGGGGATCATACGTCTGCTCGTTGATTCTTCAGATGATGCTTCGAGCGGTGTTAATGTGACGGACTCGGATGGTTGGACCCCGCTTCACAAGGCCGCGCTTCGAGGCAATGAAGCAGCGGTTGCGGCTTTGCTTGAGGCTGGTGCCGACAAATCGCTTGCGGATGCAATCGGCATGACTGCCGGGGGCTATGCAAATTCAAGTGGAAACTTGACGTTGATCGAAACGCTGAACGATTGATTTTTCATAGAACGAACCGAATAGCGCAAAACAGCCGGCCTCCGGCTATAGTGTGGATTCTTAGCCGGATATACGTCGCCATTGCCAGGAATTGAGGCATGACTGCCAGACTACTTGTTACGTCTCTTTGCAGTTTGTTGTTGCTTGGATCTGTTTCCGAGGCCAACGACTGGGTTCCTCTGTTCCCGGAAAACAACTTCAGCGGCTGGACGAATCAGCGTGAGCAGCCTGTGGATACCCCGGCTTGGAGTATTTCTTCAGGCGTCGTGCAGCTGGATCGGTCGAAAGGCCGTGGAGGCAACATCCTGACTGCCAGGGAATACGGCGACTTCGAACTGGTGTTTGAATGGAAGGTCGCCCCCGGAGCAAACAACGGGATTAAATACCGGGTGCAGGATTTCAATGGAAGGATTCTCGGTTGCGAGTATCAGATAATTGATGATCCCGCCAAACCGAATTTGAACGAGCGGCATCGTACGGCTTGCCTTTACGACATCTACGAAACATCACCGCATGAGCTGCTTCGCCCCGCAGGCGAGTTTGTTCGTGGTGAGACCAACAGCGGTGACTTCAACCGTGGCCGGATCGTAGTCAGCAACAACACCATCGAGCACTGGCTGAACGGCCATCTTATGGTCCGCGCATTTGTCGGTAGTCCCGAATGGCAGGCACGGATCGGTGAGAGCAAATTCTCTGACGTGGACGGATTTGGACTGAATCAGTCGGGGCGGATCATGATCACCGACCATGGCTCGAAGGTATGGCTGCGAAACATGTTCATTCGTGAGCTGAGACCGGCGCCAGCGGCTTTTCCGGTGATGCAGCCTTGTTACCCGCTGGCTGCTCCGTCGGCCTTTTTCACGCAACCCGGTCCAATAGATCAACCACAGATTTTCGGACGACCTGCATTTATGTGGTTCAGACGAGTCCGGTAGGCGAGCAGACGATTTCTGAAGGATAATGGAGAATCCAGCTCTCACAGAGCGGAATTCAAATCTCCATTCTCTTCGTCTACCTCGTTTGCTTCTTTCATCCGGCCATTACGATGCTCAGGAAGCATCTTCAGAATGAACTTCTGAGTTCAGTTCCACCCAGGATTCCAGATCGACGAACTGGGCCGAAAAGTCATTCTCATCGGTCCCCAGCGGCGACTTGAAGAAGCTGCTTAGCCAGACAAGTAGTCCGGTTTCGCCTTTTCGCGCAGCAAGCTCAGTGAAGCGAAAAAGATCCAGGACCAAAGGTGCGGCAAGGACCGAATCACAACCCTGCCAAGTGAATTGCAGGGTCATCTGCGTCCCGAGAAAACCACGGAAGTGGATGTGATCCCATGCTGTTTTCCAGTCCCCCAGAGACTTGATGTATTCAATGCTGACATGGGACTGAGGATCGTACCCGAGTATCTGCCCGAGCAGTTTGTCTTTGCTGGTGACCTTGGTTTCTTTGTTCACAGGGTCATCCAGAACCAGCCCATCCATGTTCCCGAAGATATTGTGACCGACCCAGCTCATTACGTTGAGGTTGCGTTTTGCAAAAGCCGGCGCGAGGACGCTTTTCATAAACGTCTCGCCGGTCTTGCCGTCGTGCCCCATGTGGCAGGTGTCGCGCTGGTTCGCCAGATCGTCCAGCGCATCCAGACAGTTGCCTGCTGACGGAGTGAAGTTGACAAACGGCATTCCGAGATCGAGTGCTGCTGCGGCATAGATCGAGCTGGCCGGTAGATCACATTCCGGCGCTTGCATCAGGGGCTCAAGTTCAGACCACAACGATGGCAGCTTGCTCGCGTCGTAGGGTGGCTCGGTGGATGAGACGTTAATGACTACCACTCGATCCAGATCATTTGATTCTTTGAATTCGCTAAGGTGTTCTTTAACGATGGCCATCGCTGAGGCGGCGTTTTCAGCGGACGAGAATCGGCCTTCATCAGCAAGCGAGTTGATCGTCGTTCCAACATTCAGAATGATGCCGGGCCGGATTCGTTCGTTGAACTCCCCGAGCTCTGTTGCGGCTGCCTCAACGAGGCTGATGTCAAATGCGCGGCTGGAGGCGGCAAGCTTCATTGCTTCCGCATTCGCGTCAGTGTTCCGTATGTCGTGACCACCCAGAACGATATCAGACCAGTTTGCCAGTCCGAGACGGCTGAACTGTTCGAGTTCGCTGACCAGTCCACATTGGTCGATTTTCCCGGACTTCAAACAGGCCAGTCCGACGGCCACAGTTGTCGAAACGCCGCCGTGGGCACCTATCAGCCAGAGGCCGGTTCGATTGGGCATGGATCAATCAAGCAAAAAAAATAAGCCGTGGAGTATCCGGTACGGGAATCCGCACCCTTCCACGACGGTAATGGTTACAGAATCCGGCCCCTTTAAACGGGACCGACAGCTCCTTTAGGATACTCATCAGTTGCGGCAGGTTAAACCCGCGTTTTGTGGAACTGGTGCCCGGCTCCGGAATCACGAGTTGACCAGCGGCAGTCAATGGAAAACATGTCTGTTGGACTGCCACCGGCGCTGGTCACGCTGACAGGGTCAGCAGGATGTGCCGATAAAATCGACCTGTTAAAAGACGCAGCTTGATGGATTTTCCCCGACCGTTTTTGCTGAGAAACCGATAGTGCCATGTTTGAATCGACTCCGCTCAATCCACCAGATTCTATTTTCGGCCTTAACGAGGAATTCAAAGCTGACTCGCGCGAACAGAAAGTCAATCTGACCGTCGGCGTCTACCAGGATGAGTCCGGCAGGACTCCATTGATGCGTGCCGTTGCCGAGGCCGAGAAACGGCTTGTTGCCGATGGCGGGAACAAGTCGTACCTGCCCATTGACGGCCTGCCAGGTTACAACGCGCGAATCGGAAACCTGATCTTCGGGAATGAACTGAGACCGGTGGGTGAAGGCGGCTCGTTTCATTGTGGAGAGATCAACTGCTCGACGGCTCAGACCCCGGGGGGAACCGCAGCTTTGCGCGTCTCAGGTGACATGCTGCACAAGTTACTCGGCGCCCGCCGGATCTGGATCAGCAACCCGACATGGGCGAACCACAAAAACATCTATACGGCCGCGGGCCTTGAAATTGTCCCGTACGAATACCTGGACGAAGGCGGAACCGGACTCGACTTCGAGCGAATGATCTCGTCTCTTGCTGAAGCAAAACCGGGGGACGGCATCCTGCTGCACACCGTCTGTCACAACCCGACCGGTGTCGATCTGGCGCAGGAGAACTGGCAGACGCTGTTCGAACTGATTCGTGAGAAAAATCTGCTGCCGGTATTCGACTTCGCGTATCAGGGATTCGGAACTGGAATCGAAGAAGACGCGTCGCCGATAAGGCAGTTCTGCTCTGCCGGTGGTGAAGCCTTGATCGCAAATTCTTTTTCCAAGAACTTCGGTCTGTACGGTGAGCGAGTGGGTGGGATTACTGCGGTTGCCGGAACGCCTGAGGCCGCCAGAGCGGCTCAAAGCCAGATTAAAGCGATCATCCGGCGAACATGGTCTAATCCGCCGAAACATGGCGGTACGATCGTGAATACGGTTCTAGGTGATCCGGAATTACGCAGCGTCTGGGAAGCAGAACTCGGCGAGATGCGGGACCGGATTAAAGACCTGCGAATTCAGTTTGTCGAAGCCGTCAACGGCATAACACCCGATCACGATTTCCAATACGTAACACGACAGGTCGGGATGTTCAGCTACTCAGGACTTCAGCCCGAACAAGTTGCGCGACTGAAAGAGGAGTTTGCGATCTACGCGCTCGGAACGGGGCGCATCAACATCGCAGGGCTCAACTCAGCCAACCTCGCAAATGTCAGTGAAGCGATCGCGACGGTAATGAGCAACGCAGTGGCGTAAAGCGACTCGAACCCGTCAGCGATACGGATAGGCTGTGACCACCCGGTTTCCATCCTGCAGAATCAACTTGAGAATGCGTAATGATGGATTGTTGCTGCGCGCGCCGGACCTGCCGCCTTTGTACCCGATACGGCGTTTGAAATTGATGGTGTACGCGGTCCGGTTTCCTTCCGGTGGATCGTTGCGTACCTCGGGTGAATCAGCCTGGATCATCTCATAGGCCTGATCAATCATCTGGAGTATTTCCGTCGTGCTTCCGTCAAACACTCCATGCGACCCGTCACGATCAGGCTGATCCGCACTGTGCCGCAGGACGTGGTCGATCCGGTGCTCATTTCGAGGACCCATTCCGTATATCAAGCCCGCGGGAGTTTCATATGTGTTTCGTCCGGTCAGGACGATCTCGAACCCCGCCTGCCGGACGGTATCCTGATCGAAAGTTTTTACCGCATTCGGATCGACTTCCGGCGGTGGAGCGCCTATCGAAGGTCCATCCTGATCACGGGCAACCTGCCCCGTAGCATCACCGCCCCCCGAATCAGCGTCCGCTGGTTCACCGACTGAACCGTCCAGCGTGGCGTCATCGTCGAATCCGGGGATGCCCTCATGTGTATCTCGGCGATCGGCAGGATCCTGTTGTCCGAGGACAGGAAGCTCCACACCGAGCATCTTCTCCAGATGCGGCCTCGCATAGATGTAGCTTGCGACGAGAAGAATGAACGCTACCGGCAGGACCTTGCGCCAGTTAATACCGTTGCTGTTCGGTCGGTCGTTCATGAAGAGTCGTTCCGTGGAAATCAGGAAGGGGCAGCAAAGTCGCAAACTCTGTAAGCAAGATTCTTTCCTATCGTCGCGTGGAGAGCAACGTGGGAAATCCTTAATCGCAGGCCGGTGAATCGGCCGCTTCGCCCGGAAACGAAAAAAGCGGACTCGATTGAGCCCGCTTCCGGTTAACGTTCGGTTATCGTTCGAGGGGTGGTTCAGCTACGGTTTCCGGTTTGCATTGGGGCTTTGTTGCTGAGCCGCTCTGACCGCGTCCTGACCTGTCTGTGAAGTGCCGGCAAGGAAGTTGTCGATCTGAGCACTTTCGCGGACCTGGTAGTAGCGCTCCGCCGTCGCGATTCTCACCTTCTTTTCAAAGATGTCTGCGTAGAGTTCATCGCGCACGACTTCGAAGTCGGTGATCCGCGGAGTAGTCTGACCTTTGCAGTACATGATTACCCAGTGTTGTCCGGCTTGCACTACTCTGGAGATTTCGCCCGGCTGAAGCGCGAAAGCTTCGTTCTCGAGTTCGGAACTACCACCATGCCGACGGATCGGCGGAACTTCGCCGTAGTTCATCTGGCTGGTCGGATCGATCGAATACTCTCCGGCAAGTTGACCGAAGTATTCGCGGTCCGGGTTGGCCGTGGCCATGCGCCAGACTTTCAGTGCTGTTCGCTGGTCGCTGAGCATGACGACAAGCACTTCGACTCGAGGTCCGAAGTTGGACTCGAAGCTCTTCTGCAGGTCCTCGTCAGTTACAGTCACTGAATCTTCAACCAGCATCCGCATGGCAACGCTCGGCCATACTTCGTCTTCGAGGTAGAAGGGTTCTTTGCTTGGATCGTCGCGGGTGGTGAAGGCCACCCAGCCGTTGATGTCCGGACTGCCGTCTGACTTGAGGAATCCATATTGAGCTGCGACGCGAGCGATCTCGTGGTTGATGTCCTCGGAAGAGACCTGCATGTTTGCTTTGCGCAGTTCCTGAATCATCAGCGTACGCATGATTTCTGTTTCGAGCATGTCGCGGCCGAATCTTGCGATACATTCCTCGGCGACCATTTGTCGAGTGATGCGAGTCTGGTCAACCATCGCGGCAACGCCGGGCATTTCCCTGCTGAGTTGTTCATCGTTCATCACATTCACGATGTTCACTCGTTGTTGCAGGTCCATAAACAGGTCGATTGCGGCTTCTTTCAGTTTGTTCTCGCTGATCGTTGAGATCAGTTCTTCGCGAACCTGTGTTTCCTGTTCCGGGGTCAGCACCATAGCGGGACGAATGGTCTCGCACTTCAGAATGATGAACTTGTCTTCCAGTTGAATAATGTCAGAGACTTCACCGGGCTGCATTGCAAACGCAACATCTTCCAGTTGAGGGAATCCCGAGTGGCGACGAACCGGAGGCAACATGCCGCCCATCGAAGCGCTGTTCATATCGACGGAATGAACCTTGGCAAGTCGTTCGAAATCAGCTGGATTTGCACGTGCTTCCTGAAGGATCTGCTCGGCTTCCTGACGGGTATTTACCGCGATCTCGCGTACCTGAATACTCTCACCGAATTCGAATTCCATCTGCTTGGCGATTTCCTCCTGGGTAACAGTCAGGTCCTGTTCAGCAAGCCGCCTTGTTGCCAGGCGATGCCAGTGCTCGTTTCTCAGCTTTTCGGGCGCGACGCCGCGATTGCGGGCGATCTCGTTCATATACCTGTCGGCCGACAGCCCGAATCTGGCTGCAGTTGCGCGGATGTCTTCGATCACATCCTGCTCTGTGATAACGACATTCCGGCGACGGCATTCGTTCAGCACAAGCTGTTTGTTGACGATATCTTCCAGTACGTTTTCACCGAAGCGGCGCAGGCACTCGTTGGCAACCTGCTGACGCGAGATCGGCTGGCCGTTGACGACGGCAAGAGTTTCCATCTGCTGGCCCGCCACAGGCGAATCAACACGTTGTGCGGTGGCGACGGATGTTAACAGCAGCATCAGGGCAGCTGCGGATGCCGGGCCCAAAAGCGACCCTTCCGGCTGACAAAAGAAAAGCGGGTCATTTCGGTTCCTCCATAAACCTATAAACCAGTCGCGAACTTCGCAAAAAGGAACAGCTTCGACTGCTGATCAGCGCGCAAAGTAGAGCGCGTATTTTGTTGAAT
>JBCCFB010000076.1:0-24371 GCA_039029995.1 Planctomycetota bacterium | reverse complement strand
TCACACCGTCGAAATCGACGGCACCCGCTTCACGTCTGAAGACCTCGACCAGATCCAAACCGGCCGCCGACTGTGGGAGATGACGTCCCAACAACTTAAAGAAAAAACAAGCGAGCCAGCCATGCCAGACGGAAAAAGACGACGACGCCACTCGGAAAACCCAGCCCGACGCCGCTGGTACGCCCAACACCGTGCTCGCAGATTCGCGACAAGACTGTGGAATGTGGCGCAAGAAGCTGCCTGATCCTGATCGCGACAAACTCTCGACAATACACAACTTGAAACCAGGCTCAGCCTGATAAACGGCATTCCGATGGATGCCGTTTTTTTATTGAAAGATAGTGAAATCCGCGGTTTTATAGGATCGTGCGAATCGGCCTTCATTTTCGGCGGCGATTCCGCATACGATCTTGCGTGATTAAGGTTGAGGAAATGAATCTCCAGCCTATTCGCGTGGGTAAGAGTTCAAAAGACGTTTTTCACGAACAGACGGTAGATCATGACTTTCTCCAAATTGTGTTCGCTTCTTGCCATCGTTTTCGGGTGCCTGCTGATTCCTGCAGACGCTATTGCACAGCGGGCTTCAACAACAGAACTCACTACCCTGGAAATCGGCAGCCGGATGCCGGAGTTCGAACTGACCGGATTTCGCGGCCGCGACTGGTCATCAAATGAGTTTTCTGACAAGCAGGCATTCGTGGTGATCTTCATGGGGACCGAATGCCCACTGGTAAAGCTCTACGCATCGCGACTGAATGAGATCAGCGACCGGTTCAAAGACAATTCTGTGCAGCTAGTCGGAATCAATTCCAACTTGCAGGACTCGATGGCGGAAATCGGAGCTTTTGCGCGAGATACAAACGTTGAGTTTCCTTTGCTGAAAGATCCGGGCAACCGGGTGGCTGACGCATTCGGCGCAGCTCGTACTCCTGAAGCGTTCGTTTTCGATGCGGATCGACGCCTTGTCTATCATGGCTGTATTGATGACCAGTACACCTACGGAAGGCAACGCCCGGAAGTCGGCAACGAGTATGTCGTGGCGGCCATCGAAAACATTGTCAGCGGCACCGAACTCGAAGTCGCAACGACCGAAGTTGTCGGCTGTCATATCGGGCGAAGTACCCGCGTCAATGCGGACTCGGATTCTGAGATTACCTACGCACGTCACATCAGCAGGATCCTGCAGGAAAAGTGCGTCAGCTGTCATCGCCCGGGCGAGATCGGACCATTTTCGCTGACCGACTATGACGAAGTATCAGGCTGGGCGGATATGATCCGCGAGGTTATCAACGAAAAGCGTATGCCGCCGTGGCACGCGAACCCGGAACATGGCACTTTCATGAACGATATCCGGTTGAGTGATCAGGAAATCGAACTGATTAATCGCTGGGTGGATGAAGGCGTTGCAGAAGGCGATGCGGCTGATCTACCTGAACCGCTGCAGTTCACCGACGGCTGGCAGATCGGTGAACCGGATGAAGTGATCTCAATGGAAAAGTCCTTCCAGGTTCCGGCAACGGGAATCGTTGATTACAAGTACTTCTATGCCGACAAAGTTTTCGAAGAGGACAAGTATGTCGAAGCAGCGGAAATCCGTATTGGAAACCGGGCGGTCGTTCATCATGTCATTCTGTTCCTCGAGGGTGATGATGGAGAATTTCATGGTGGTGGAAATTCGGAGTGGATCACCGCGACGGCGCCGGGCTCGCCCCCTACGCAGTTCGCCGAAGGCTATGCCAAGCTGATTCCGGCAGGAACGAGGCTCGTGTTCCAGATGCACTACACTCCCAACGGTACGGCTCAGGAAGACATAACATCTGTCGGATTCAAGTTTGCCGACCCCGAAGACGTCCAGAAAGTTGTCTCGACACGTCAGATCATCTACACCGACCTGCAGATACCTCCCAACGAGGACGACTATCGGGTAACCGAAACGGGAACGCTACGTCAGGACACGGAGATTCTGGCTCTGTTTCCGCATATGCATTTGCGAGGTAAGTCGTTTACCTATACGGCTAAATGTCCCCGCAGGATGAACCGGGAGGATGAAATCCTGCTGGACGTGCCGGGCTACGACTTTAACTGGCAGAACAGCTACATCTTTGACGAACCGCTGATCCTTCCTGCCGGAACGACCATTGAGTGTGTGGCACATTTTGACAATTCGAGAAACAACATTGCCAATCCAGCTCCGGACGAATGGGTGTACTGGGGCGACCAGACAGACGAAGAGATGATGATCGGCTATTTCGATATGGCACCGGCTGATCCCAACAACTCCCGGACTCAGACACTGCTGCGGCAGCTTGAGGACGAGAACTATGAAGCGATATCCCCTGAACTTCGCCAGCAGATCAGAAGAGCTCCGGAATCCCGCACGCAGATGCGGCGTCTGGGCGCACAGATGCGCCGGACCTTTCCCCAGATCGATCGCTGCTGCTGGACAATGGTTCAAGACGGTGAGTTGACGGTGACCCGCGTGGCTCAGGTGGCGGCGTTCAACGAAGCCCTGGGTGGCGAAGGCACTTCAGCACCTGCCGACCAATGTCGCCTTACTGAAATCATCGAGTCAGGAGGCCCCATGGTCATGACGGATTTGAAAGCAATCGAAAGCCCCGACATTCAGTTCATGAGTTCGGTTGCGCGTTCTAGTTTTCACTATCCGCTCGAAATCGATGGAATCAAGGGTTCGCTCAACTTCTGGAGTTCCGAACCGGACGCATTTCCCGAGCCTGTGGTAAAGTTACTGTCTGATCTTTGCGGAGAGCTTGAACGGTAAAGTGCGTTGCGGGCTTTTCGACGTTATCGTGTGAAGTAGCTCATGACCGATAGTATCCTCCTCTCTCAGAAATACTGTGTCTCGACAGTTGACGGCGCGATTGAGCCGATGCTGGACGAAGAGGAATCATTCCAGCTGTCCAGGTTGTTCGCGTCGGGGATGACGATCGGCGACCGGTACACGCTTGAGTCGTGCATCGGCCAGGGTGGAATGGGAAAGGTTTTTCTGGCCAGCGATAACCGACTGGATCGAAAAGTTGCGATCAAGATCGTCTCCAGCAGCAGGATCCGCGACGAACGCAATTTCTATGAGCAGATGCTGGCCCGTGAGGCACGGCTCGGAGCAAACCTGAATCATCCGGGAATTGCGACCGTTCACGACTTCGGATTCCACGAAGGCAGGTCGTATACCGTTTTTGAGTTCGTTGCCGGCAGTAACTTGCGCAGCGTACTGGTCGAAGAGGGCGTTCTGAATCTCGAACAGGCTCGTGACGCCATAACCGATCTGGCCCGCGCACTTGATTTTGCGCATGGCCAGGGAATCGTTCATCGCGACCTCAAGCCGGAGAATATCTGCCGGGCAGCGACTGGTGACTACAAAATCCTTGACTTTGGCATCGCGCGCGACTTTGTCAACGAATCGGGTGATCAGGACTTCGCCGGTACGCCCGCGTATTGCTCACCTGAACAAGCGGCGGGAAAATCCGTTGATGGAAGGACCGACCAGTATTCACTTGCCTGCGTCTTCTTCGAACTGCTCAGTGGGCGCCACCTGTTTCCTGCTGAAACAAACGAGGAATACCTCAACAAGCATCTGAGCGAAACTCCTCCGCCATTGTCTTCGCTCGTGAACGGTATTCCTCCGGAAGTTGATTCGGCGCTGAGCCGCGCGCTGGCGAAAGATCCTGCGGCCAGGTTTGATTCATGTCAGGAATTCGCCGAGGCACTCGGTTGCGATCAGGAGAAAGTCTTTTTCCGGAAACTTTCTGAAGCGACGCAGCGTTCTGAAACCAACTTTTTCATCTGCCACGCCAGTGAAGATTCGATTTTTGCAAGGCAGCTGGCCGGACATCTGCGCGACGCTGGATACAGCAGCTGGTACTACCAGCGCGACGCGATCCCGGGCCTTTCGCTTTTCAATCAGACAGACGAAGCCATACGCCGCTGTTCCATCAGCGTTATTCTGATTTCCAGATCTGCGATTGAGTCATCCGATTTCGCCCGCGAGATTCAGCAGGCCCATCGCCGGGGAATCGCTCTGGTCCCTGTACTGCTGAACATGTCGCTTCAGGAGTTCGAATCGCTAAGCCCGCTCTGGCGCACCATTCTCGGCCCGATTGCAAAGATTGAGTCCGACCGGAACAGCTGTCGGCCACTCGCTGAACGCATCTGTCTTGCCGCCCAGACACTGGGGGTAAAACCCCGGCATTCATCAAGAATGGCGAGCGTCACCGATCAACCGAAGATCACCGGGCAGATCTGGGCGACCGATGCGTTCCAGATCGACATCAGCGAATTGAATCAGGTTGTTTTTGAAAACGAACTGATCACGAATTTTCTAACGCGCCGCAATAAACACTTTGTCTCAGCGACTAAGGGTCTCGGCAAAACCCTGCTGCTCACTTACAAGCGATTGCTTTTGACGAGGGAGTTCAAAACAAAAGGCTCCCCCGTAACACTCGTTCCAAAGGGGCGACCGTTCCTGGATTTCATGGGCGAAATGCGTTCGCTTTCACGGAAATATGAATCGCCGTTGTCGGAGCTGACTAACACGAAACGGCTGTGGAATGCGGCCCTGAGAATTTCGGCGATCTCTTATTGTGAAAACCTCATCGGCGATGACGAACAGTTCGAGTTGCGCCCGTTCAGTGAGCGGATTCGCAAGTGGCTGTGCGGGAGCCCTGTCGAGCCAACGATTGTTTTCAAGGAACTGACCAGCCTGACCGTCAGTGAATTCAATCGTCTGGTGGATGAGACCGAGAGCTTTCTGGATCAGAAACTGCGTCAGGTGCACACGCCGATTTACTTCTTTATTGACAAAGTCGATCAGGCGATTCGCAACTTCGGTTCGGCGGCATGGATTTATGTTCAAGCAGGATTGATAGAAGCCGCATGGGACTTGATGAACGCCAACCCCCACATCAAGGTCTTTGCCAGCATTCGTGACGAGGCGTACAGCAACTATGAATCGGACATCAAATCCAATCTGCGCGGCGCCGTAACTGTCCTGCGCTACTCGGAGGAGGAACTGGCAGGCATGCTGGACCGGCTCAGCCAGTGCTACGAAGGTGCCGGTTCGTTCAAAGATTTTGTCGGCATGAACGTCGTTACCGGAGGAAGGCAGTCCGCTCCTGAGGACAGCTTTCAACTGGTTCGCCGGTATACGTTCGGACGACCAAGGGACCTGGTCTCAATCGCATCGGAAATGTCAGCAGCGCGATCTTCTTTGAATGAAAAAAAGTTCTGGAATATCATTCGCGAGACAGCTGCTACGGGGTTGATTCCGTCGATCTTTGATGAATCAAGCATCTACCTCGATTCACTGCGCGACAAAACCACACGATTGCGCTTTCTGGCCTCACTGCCGTGCAACGTGCTTGAGCTCTCCCACATCAAGCGCCTGACGGCACTCTTTAATGGAATGCCCGCCGACGCGCTCGACCACTTTGACGATCTGAGAGAACTCTATCAGCCGTTCAGGGAACTTTTTCTTGCAGGACTGCTCGGCGTCGTACAGGACGATCCCGATTCGGGGAGAAAGTTCCAGCACTTCAAACAGCCGGGCGACCTGGTAAACGAACTGGAGTTCGAACTGCCGCACTCGTCGTTCTTCCTGATTCATCCTGCACTTGATGTTTTTGTGCAGAAGCATCGTGCAGCCGGGGACTACCAGGTATTTCATCAGATTCCCGTCGGTCATGGCCTCCCGTGGCGAACGTATTACGAACTGCTTTGCCAGATCGAACGAAGCCTGCTGGATGTAGCGGATCAGCAGTACGTGGCAACGGTCCACGAACTACTGCAGAAGTTTCAGCTCGCCGCGCGCAATCGTTCTGAAGAAGGGATGGAGAACGTTGTAACGTCAGCTGAATGGAAATGGCTGAATCAGCATTCAACCGGTGAGGGCCGCGAAGACGTTCAAATGTGGCTGCAGGAACTCGTAAGAGGCGACCTGGTGGTCTAAACGCGTTGGAGTCCCTTTCGCCAGATTCAGAGCGCCAGATTCAGAGCGCCAGATTCAGAGCGTCAAAATCAGAGCGTCAAAATCACAGTGCTGGAAGGCTATTTGAAATAAGCTGGTGCATCGTGAGTCCGAACGACCGCAACGACCATATATGCGGTCTTCTCGATTGATCTCAATGATTCGCTTGGGGCGACTTTCACCAAGTCAGTGGTTTGATGTTTGTTTCCCACACACTTATCGGGAATCGCGAAATCCTGTTTCAGCCCTATCTCAGCGGCGATGACGGGCTGTATCGACCAGTGTATCTGGCACATTTTTGAGTAGATTCCTTCCGCACCCGCCTCAAAAACACGAGAAAAGCCTGCGTTTTTCACGTGAGAAAAGAAAAACCGGGAAATTCTCCTCCGGCCTGTCACGGGCCGTCTGTAACGGTGTATTGGCTGCAGAACACAATCATCAGACTTCTGGAGAGACCAATGAAAGCCATCAAATTCTGCCTTTTCGCCATCGCACTTGGAATGATCACCGTTTCGTCAGCCTCAGCTCAAGACTATGTCGGAATGCTGGATCAGATGATTGCCGACATTGACCAGCAGAACGCCGCGAGGGCTCAATTCATCGTCAACAGCTACCGGCAGCAAACTGGTGACTGGAATTCATCGCCTCAACAGATTCTGGCTCACGTTGAAGCTCAATCGCGAATGAACAATCCGCAGTTTTATAACAACTTGCGTCAACGCGAAGCGATGTTCCAGCAGCAACAGGCACAATACCGACAACACGCAAACGCAATGCTCGACAATTCGTTCAACAGCTACATGAACCGCTCGAACATGCAGCACCAGGCACATCAGGACTATGTCCGCCAGAGCATCTGGGAACGTGACAACTACGATTGGAACGGCAACACCTACGAACTACCGAACTACGATCCCGGCTTTCATGAGGCCTACGACGGCACAACCTTCTATCAGGACGACGATGGAGACTACTACCACTGGGACGGCTAGGCTTTGAGCGTTTCAATAAAAGTCGATCACTGGCTCGCGTTCCTAAATGGATCGCGAGCCTTTTTGCATTTCGCCTTATCAATCCCCGGATCAATCCCCGGATCAATTCCAGGCCACGCGACGAGAGAGTTTTAAATTTTGCCGCCATCGCCAGGGGAATGAAGTCCCCGTTTCTCATCCGTTCAATATCTGAAAAGTTCTCTCTTTGACGTCACAGAGGGCTCACCTGAGTGTATTGCCGGCAGAACAGAAACAAACACAACGCAAAAAACTTCCGGAGAGAAAAATGAAAGCTATTAAGTTCTGCCTTTTCACATTCGCGCTTGGAATGATCGCCTGCCAGTCTGCATCAGCTCAGGACTACATTGGATACGTAGAACAACTCGCGGCGCAGGCGGGTCAGCGGGCAGAAATGCACGCGATGAATGCGATCAATATCTACCGGCAGGAAACGGGTGACTATCAGACTTCTGATCAACAAGTATGGGCGTATCTGGACGCGATGGCGCGGCAGCAGAACCCCGGCTTCTACGCCGATCTTCAGGCTCGTGAAAATGCCTTCCAGATGCAGCAGGCACAGTACCGGCAGTACGCGAACTCAATGCTTGACAATTCATACAACAGCTACATGAACCGTTCAAACATGCAGCACCAGGGGCATCAGAACTACATCCAGCAGGGTATCTGGGAACGTGGCGACTACAGTTGGAATGGAAGCACGTACGAGTTGCCGAACTACGACCCCGGATTTCACGAAGCCTACGACGGCACGACCTTCTATCAGGACGATTACGGCGATTACTACTACTGGGGCGGCTAGTCACATGCCGTTGCTCAACCGATAGACTGAATATGGCTCGCGATCTATTGATCGCGAGCCTTTGGTCGCGCATTTGTCAGGAACGGGATCAGCATGGACCTGAAAAGCCTCATCGTTTCAGACGGCGAAATCCGGAAGCTTGTGATGACATCCGCGAGCGTTGAACTTGAGTTCATCGACTACTGCGAAAGCCGTCTGCGAATCTGTTTCTCGGGCGTACGGGAGGCCAACGTAGATCACGATTCCATTGGATGCCGGCTGGAAGATCTACAAATTGATCGTTCTTCTGAGAAAACGACAATCCGGTTTCTAGACGAAGACGGCGCATGCGCCGAACTCATCCTGGACGCATCGTTCGAATACACAATCGACTTGTTGGACGACTAATTGCTTGAGGCTACCTGCCTTGTCCTGCCTGGCCCTATGAGCCACTCTTACGTGCTACCCGTAATCGCCGCAGCCACTATCAGTCCGAAGATCGCGAAAAAAAGTGGCAACAGGAAGTCTTTGAGCTTATCGGTCATCTGGATCCCCGCGAATGCGATTGATGAAGAGAGATTTTGTGGCAGGGTCTCATGGTTGACGACCGATGCCGTCAACTACTTACGAACTGTATGCGTCGAGCCACGGGAATTACAGAACAATTCGAAGAAAACTGTTGTGAGAAAGAAAGCCGGCGGTTGCCCGTCCGGTAAACTTTCCTTCACTTATCACTGACTTGAAGAGTCAAATTGCCGGGGAAGGCCTGGGAACCTGTAATGTCTGGACTTCTGGTACGTCGAACCTGCTGAAAAATACACCGCACCCGGGAATCCCATGAATTCGACGGAAGAAAAAACGGAATCGACATCGCCCTCCTCTGGCGGAATGAAAAGCAAAGCGATCGTCGCCGTGCTGGTCATCGCTGCATTCGGAGTACTGTTCTACTTTTTCAGACAGTACATGGATCTTGATTTTCTGGCTCAGCAGGAACAGGCACTCAAGGATCTGTACGCAAAGTACACCGTTTTCTTTCTGGCGGTTGCCTTTCTGATCTACGCTCTGGTCACCGGGCTTTCGATTCCCGGAGCCACAGTTATGACACTGCTGTACGCCTGGTTCCTGAAATTCTGGACGGCGCTTGTACTGATCAGCTTTGCCTCGACAGCGGGCGCAACGATCGCTTTTCTTTTGTCGCGTTATCTGTTCAGAGATTTCATTCAAAAGAAGTTCCAGAAGCAACTGACGGGTTTCAACCAGTCTCTTGAAAAGGAGGGCTCCTTCTACCTTTTTACCCTCCGGCTTATTCCCGCCGTTCCGTTTTTCGTGATCAATGCCGTGATGGGACTAACGCGGATGAAGGCTACAACGTTCTGGTGGGTGAGCCAGGTCGGCATGTTTGCCGGCACGTGTGTCTACGTTTACGCGGGTTCACGCATCCCGGATTTACAGACGCTTAACGAGAAAGGGATCAATGCCGTTTTTACAACTTCGCAGATGACTCAGATCTTTATCGCATTCGCATTGCTGGGCATTTTTCCTCTTGTCGTTCGCAAGATCATGGCCCGCTTTCAAAAAGCAGAACCGGCGGCCTGACAGAAGTTGAACGACTTAGCTGCGACTAGTTTTTTTTGCTGGTGAGCCGCTCTTCGACATAGGCTCTGACAACAGCCTGGTTTTCCGGATCGTGCCATAGTTGCCGGTTTTCACCGCCAAACTGTTTGAGGTTTTCCACCATGTTACGAACAGACGGAGCCCTCATCTGCTGTTTGCAGACGCGGTAGACTTCTTTCGGAATCGTTGCCAGTTCGCCAGCTTTTTGTACAGCAAGCTCCAGTTGATCCTTGCGGTCACACGTCTCATCCGCCAGTCCCGCTTCCACTGCCCCGTCACCTGTCCACGTTGCTCCGATACTGATCATCTGCTGAAACTTCTGAGGAGCAGCTACGAAACGCATGATTTCAATAGCCACGATCGGCAAAGCAACTCCGATTCGCAACTCCGGAATCCCGATCCGTCCGGCCGGTGAAATGATCCTGTAGTCGCATCCGGAAGCGAGGATGCACCCCCCGGCAATGGCTGCTCCATTAATCGCCGCGACCGTAGGTGCTGGATACTCGAACATCGTAAGAAACATTTCTGACATCTTGTCGAGAAACTCGTCGAGATAAGTTTCCGTCTCATCAATCAGCCGTTTCAAATCGACGCCCGCCGAAAACACAGCGCGATTTCCGGTCAGCACCAGAGGTCGCCGCTGCTCTCCGAATTCATGAAGCGTCGAGATCATTTGATCGCAAAACTCGATATCCATGGCGTTCACTTTTCCATGGCACATCTTCACGATCGTAATGTTGTCTTGTTCTGTAATCTCGAACATTTGGTTTTTCCGTAATTCTGTCGGTTGAACTCATGATATTCCCTTGAGTTTCGAATCCACTCAAGGGCCTCCCGCTCCAGTGCTTCCGACGGCCACCAAATGGTGCAGCCGCGTTGGAGAAGGCACCGAATTCGTCTCGTATTGAAGCGGGGCTTCTCATTTCGAGACTAAATTGATCGAACGGACTGTTTTTCCCCGCGTTTTTGAGCACGATTCCCGTTCAGAAAATTTTCCGGCCGTTTGGCACAGCCGTTGCATTTATCGCATATCAGAGCGGACAAGAAAAAACCCGAAGTTCTCATCCCATCCGCCGTCTCACGGGTTTGTCCGCTCTCTTTTCTTTTTTCTAAGATCGCGCCCACCTTCCCTCCCGGGCGCGTTTTTTTATGCGCTGAGCTTTGCAGGCCGGCCGATCTTTTGCGGTTGCGAATCTCGAAGTCTCGGCCAAACAACAAAAGAAGCCGGCGAAAATTTCGCCGGCTTGTTTTGGATAATGAGCTAATGAGACCGGATGATTCAGTGGAACATTACGTCATAGGCAATTGCCGCAATAATGCTAACCGAAACCTGAATAAAGATCTGAAGCGGCATCCTTGAAGACGCGACCACAGCGATGTGAACATTGCGACCAAGGCTAGTGATACCGGAAACCAGACAATCATAGGCAGGTTTGAGCTTCTCTTTCAGCTTCTTTTTGATCTCCTGGGATTTCATCAGAGTCCTTTAGGAAGAAGTGGCGATGTGAACAGCCCAGAGCAACCATGGGCTAACAAGACAGGTAAGAACGAGGCTACCGACGACGAATTCTGTTTTCTTGCTCATAAGTTTTCCCCACTTTAAGGCCTGACGAGTTGGAAGCGGTTTCGTGCCGCCGCGGCAATATTAGCAACGCGCGTCACGAAATCACCTCTCTGCACCTAAGTGCGTCAACTACAATGCATTACAATCCACTGCTCGTGAAAGTTTTCACGAAGTCCGGCAATTCTCCTGGATAATCCAGACGGCGATCGGGCTCGTTGACTCCCATATATCCACTGGTTAGAACGACAGTTCGACCTATCGAAGACCTCTCAGCCAGAAGTGATTTGAACCTAATCAGCGAATGATTCACTGGCCTGGCCTGAATGAATCAATGACCGTCCAGAAAGGCCTGCAAAATGGGACCTGAGGAGATTCCAAACTTGATCGGCGCAAAAGATGTCGTCTTGGATATGAGAAGACTCTTGAAAGAACTTCTCTTAGAGGAAGGTCAACTTCGATTCGGTGACAAAAAGAAGGATGGCATTTGTGGACACCTTGCTTTCGAGATTGAATACCTGCGAGACAAATACGAAAAGGAGGGCCCCGTTATCAGATTCTCGCCTGCGTCACGAACTGCAAAAGTCATCAAACAACTGGCAGGCCTGTTTGATACCGTTCGCCAATACTTGCAGCAGGACCCGAAAGGGGATGGTTCGCGTTTCAGGAAAGAACTGGAAAAGAGACGGCGCAAACAAAAAGATGGCGACAAAGCATTGTCCGGGGAAGTAGTTCTGCAGGACATGACCGAGCGGGAGTACTTCGAAAAACTGAGAACTACGTTTAAGTGGATTGACGCCGAAAACATCGGCGAGATTTCAAGCCTGCTATTTTTCCCGTTGGACCATTGCTTTGAAGAAGACGTAATCACCCTGCCTTTCAGGTCGTTTATCCAGAAGAAGCGCCGCGAAAATGACTGTGTGAAGGTCGCACGGAATCTTGCCAAAGTTCGAGTCCGAAAAGAAGCTACACAGGATCAAGACGAACAAGCGACTGAGGACCGCTTCCTTCTTCCTCGTCCTGATGAGCTTGAGGAACTTGAGTCAGGCAAGGTCCACCTGTTTCTGGGTAAAGGCGTAGAGTGCTACGAGATAGCAGTCTACATTGCAAAAAATTCAGTTCGATTTAGCGGGCTGCATGTTCATACGAGCAACGTTGAAGCATTCATCGCGCTGTACATACTCGGACCCAATGGAAACTCTCCCAACCCCGTAAACCTGCACTTCATTGGCGGGAAGACTGACAACATGCACGGTTGCTCAGAAAAGAACAATTTCAAACTGAAACGTAACGCTCTGATTCTCGACGAACTTGAGAAAGCCAGGAAAGCGATCAAGAAAATTAGAAAGCTCTCTGAAGCTCTTCGAAACGGTGAAGAAGGTGACGAGGCAGGCGACAATAAACTTCGAGTTGCGAGAGAGCGAATCGTAGAACTGTGCCAAAGCGCCCACGAGAGTCTGGGAACTGTTGAGGAAAAGCATTCTGCCAGACAACTGTTCCACACCTCAATTGTCTCGATGTATTCCGCAGACGCAAAGGGGTTCTACTATGACGGCAATTCGAGAGACGGGGACTATAATTCCATATTCGAACGCACTCAGAATTGCGCAATTGTTTTGACGTCGCATCAAATTCTTGAAGACCGGCCGGGGGACGTCGAAGATTCGCCAAGATTCGAATGGAACATGGATCTAAATGATGGCACAACCGAGAAACGAATGATTATCGTGACCGACCGGTGGGCAGAGACCAAGGAAATACCCGAAGATGTAGAGGTGTTGCAGCTCGATGAAGAAGACGGGCTGCGATCCATCTCCCGTGAAATGATTGACGAAACAAATGCCGAGACCCGCCGCACAACAGACTCGACCTCGCGTCAAACCTGAGCTCATGAGCCCTGCTGGGCACTGGCCGCAGTTGCGCGCGGCTGTCGAGGCCGGCGCGGATGCAGTCTACTTCGGGTTGAATCATTTCTCGGCTCGCGCAAAAGTCGGTTTCACGCTGGAAGAATTGCCGGAGGTCATTCGCACGCTTCATGAACGGGCGGTGAAAGGATTCGTCACTTTTAATACCCTTGTTTTCGACCATGAAGTCGAGCAGGCCAGGGACACCATCCTTGCGATTTCTGAATCGGGTGCCGACTCGATTATTGTGCAGGACGCCGGAATTGCTGAACTGGCCCGTCGCATCACGCCGGATCTTCCTGTCCACGGCAGCACTCAGATGTCAATCACCAGTGCCCAGGGAGCCGAACTGGCCAGGAGCCTCGGCTGTTGCCGCGTAGTCCTGGGTAGAGAATTAAGCCTTGCCGATATACGGCGCATTGCCAGCCAAACCGACGTTGAACTCGAAATATTCGTCCACGGCGCTTTGTGTGTCTCTTACTCCGGTCAATGTTTCAGCAGCGAAGCCTGGGGCGGAAGAAGCGCGAATCGGGGCAAGTGTGCTCAGGCCTGCCGATTGTCTTATGAACTGGTAGTTGACGGAACGACCCGCGACACAGGAGCCGATCGTTACCTACTCTCACCCGGCGATCTATATGCGCTTGAGCAGATTCCGGAACTGATCGAAATCGGTGTTCACTGTTTGAAGATCGAAGGGCGCTATAAAGACGCACAGTATGTTGCATTGACCACCGCAGCCTATCGCCAGGCGATCGATGCCGCATGGGAGGAAAAATCGTTCACGCTTGATGCCGGACAGCGCGACGATCTGGAGCAGGTTTATTCGCGCGGACTGGGCGCGCATTTCATTTCCGGGACCAACCACCAGAGTGTTGTACTGGGTCGGGCTCCACGACATCGCGGCGTGAAAGCAGGAACGGTTGTTCGTGTCGGCGCTGACTTCGTCGATATCAAAATGGAAGCCGGCCGCTCAATCAAACCGGGCGACGGTATCGTCTTTGACGCAGCCGACTGGCGCTCGCCGGACGAACCGGAGGAAGGTGGTAACGTCTACGAGGTGATGAAGATCGGAGATCACGGCGTGGAGGAGACCGGGGGTAGCGATCACGTTCGATTGAAATTCGGATATGGCGATGTCGACTTTGTACGCATCAGAAACGGAGACTTGATCTGGCGCACCCATGACCCGACGCTGAGTGGAAGAACCAAAAAACTGACGTCCTCAGCTGCACCTGTTTACACTCGCAGATTGGATTTCGACGTTCGTGCTATCGCTGGTGAGCAGCTGACAATCAAAGCCAAATCACAAGACGGACATGTGGCCGGATATGTCGGCGAGGAAAAATTACAAACTGCAGAAAAGCGGCCACTCGATTCGGCTCTGCTTGAAACGCAACTGGGGCGCCTTGGCAACTCACCGTTTCATCTCGGCACTGTGACTCTCGACTCGCCCGATCCGGTTTTCGTTCGCACCGCAGTTCTAAACGATGCAAGGCGGCAGCTTGTCGAGTCGATTGTCGACCTGCGCGGGCAACCGGCGCAAAGACGCGCGGTGTCAGTCGTACTCGCCGCACCTGACCTTCGTGAACGGAAGCCGGGTGATCTCGAAATCCGCATGGATCTACTCGTCCGGAATTCGGACCAGCTGGATGCGGCGATTGAGATGCGTCCACGCTCAATCACACTCGACTACCTTGAGTTATATGGGCTGAGAAAATCAGTCAACAAGATCCGTGAGGCCGGAATAGCGGCACGTGCAGCCAGTCCGAGAATTTTGAAGCCCGGTGAACAGAATGTCATTCGATTTCTGGTGTCTCTTGACTGCGACATTCTGATTCGTTCAGCCGGCCTGCTTCACGACCTTGTTACAAAAACGGATGTTCCCGCTTCGAGACTTCACGGCGACTTCAGTTTGAATGTCGCCAATCGACTAACTGCTGAGCTGTTTCTTGGCAAAGGCCTGTCACGGATTACTCCGACGTACGATCTGAATGCGTCACAGATCGACGAGCTTGCTACAAACCTTCAGCCCGAAGCAATTGAAGTTGTTGCTTACAGCCATTTACCGGTCTTTCATACCGAGCATTGCGTGTTCTGTCGATTCCTTTCCAACGGAACCGACAACACCAACTGTGGCCATCCCTGTGAGAAGCATCGGATTGCAATTCGTGATGCGTCCGGACTTGAACACCCGGTAATGGCTGATGTCGGTTGCCGCAACACGGTGTTCGGCGCGGGGGCGCAAACGGATCCGAAATGGCTGTCGAGATGGATCAAGTCAGGAATCCGCCAGTATCGCATTGAATTCGTTCATCAGAATGCAAACGAGGTATCTGAAATATCTTCATCGTTCGCCGGGTTTTTTGCACAAAGTATTGATGCGAGTGAGTTGTCACGGAAACTTGAGAAGTTCTCACCTCACGGGACCACCGAAGGTAGCTTGTTTGTTCCAAAGGACTTCAAAAACCTTGTCCAGTTGTCATAGCCTCCGATAATTCGAAACGGACTAGAGACTTCGCAACCGATAAACATTCTTTCGCAGCAGGATTGCCGATGCTTCGTGCTTTTGCAGTATTCTTTTTGCTGGTCGTTTTGTGTGGTCTATTCTCGAACGTTGCGGGATTCGCTCTGCAGCAGGAGCAGGATCAGGCTGCTTGTGAATTGCCGGAAGTCCGGCGCGAACTTCTGCGGCGTCAGGAAGCCGACCAGATGGCTCGGCGGCAAGTGTCATCCAACGACACGCCTCAGGAGCTCATTGACCAGATCGTCGCGATTGACCGGGAAAACCGTGAGTGGCTGTCGCAGATCATCGACGAACACGGGTTTCCCGGTAAAAGACTCGCAGGGCGCGACGGCGCCAGTGCGGCCTGGCTGATTGTTCAACATGCTGACCAGGATCTGCCATTTCAACGTCGCTGTCTGGATTTGATTCATGCCTTGCCCGACGGCGAAGTGGATCCTGTCAACATCGCCTACCTGACCGACCGCGTTCTGGTCAACGAAGGAAAGCCACAGCGATACGCGACTCAGATGACGATGCGCGATGGCAAACTGGCGTTTCAGGATCTCGAAGATCCCGACAATGTTGATGCGAGACGTGCAGAAGTCGGCCTGCCTCCGGCTGCGGAATATCTGAGACAGTCGGCAATTACATTTGGACTGGAGCAGCCTGTTTATGATCATCACGTTCACGTACTAAGTCCGCGTCTGCTCGAAGACTGGAAATCACTTGGAATGGAGTTCAGTCGTGACGATGAACAATACACTGAGATCGGTCAGGTATTGCAATGTACAGGCGCAGACAGAATCGTTGCCGTTTCGATGGCTTATCTGTACGGGTCGGAGTGGTTTGATGAGGTAACCGGCAATGAGGCAGCTGAGATAGAAGCTGTAAGAGCGGAAAACGATTACATCGCTCGATGCGTCGCGAATTCACGCGGCCGGTCGGTTGGCTTCTTCTCCGTAAATCCTCTTTCAGGTTATGCGATCGAAGAGATACGAAGATGCGAAGGTGACGCGAGGTTGTCCGGGCTGAAGCTGCATTTTCCTGCCAGCGGGGTCGATATCGCCGACGACGAACATCTGGAAAAGCTACGGGCAGTTTTCCGGCTCTGCAGCGAAAACGGTATTCCCATTCTTGTTCACCCTGCAACAGCGGATGTGGATTCCTTTGGAACCGCAGGCGCGAGCCGGTTCTGGCGCGAGCTTGTTGAAGACGATCCACAGCTCAAATTGATCATCGCACATCTTGGTGCATCAGGCGGAATCGGACCGAATTCCATCGCACTGATGAACGGCTATCTTGAACTCCGTGAGCGCAAAGCAGAATTTGTGGACGCCGGGATCTATTTTGACTTGTCCGGGGCAGTTCTTGCACACGAACTGGATGGCCTGCCGGCGACCACAGACGAACAATGCCTCGCGCTGGCGGAGACAATGCGCGAAATCGGACTCGACCGGTTTCTTCCGGCCAGCGACTACCCCGCGATCAATCCGGATGAGATGCGACAGACTCTGCTTGAGCGTCTGCCTCTTGGTGACAGCGAATTTGAACGATTACGCTCTAATTCGGCCCCTTTTATCGACGTTCATTTCACATGGGCATCACGTTAACGACAGCAGCAACGTCGTTGCTCTGCTATGCTGGTATGCCTGAATCACGTACCGACAAACGGCATCCATTAGTCATGAAAAACATCTCTAGACGAAACTTCATCGGCGCCGGCGCTGCAGCTGGCTTGACTCTGGCGCTTCCCGCAAAACGGCTCTGGGCTGCCAACGCCAACGACACCGTCAACCTGGGATTCATCAGCTGCGGCGGGCGAGCGGGACAACTGATGAACCAGTTCAAAGATCTCGAAGGCGTAAACATAGCCGGGCTTTGTGACCCTGACGAAAACCGTGTTGCTGAACGGAAAGAACAGTTTCCTCAGGCGGAGACATGGAACGATCTGCGCGACCTGATCGCCTCGGACAGTATTGATGCTGTTGTCGTTGCCACGTGTAACCACTGGCATTGCCTTGCAGCGATCTGGGCGATGGAAGCCGGCAAGGATGTCTACGTCGAAAAGCCGCTATCCCACAGCCAGTGGGAGGGATTGCAGACGGTCGCCGCAGCCCGGAAATACGACCGTATCTGCCAGCTTGGAACACAACAGCGCTCGGACCCGATGCAGGCTGAGATTCAACAGTTTCTGCACGACGAAAAAGGGCTCGGCGATATCGTTGCGGCGCGCGTTAACCGATACGGTTTGCGTGGCTCGATCGGCAAGCGTGACCAGCCGCTCGAAATCGAAAGAAATGTTGAGTACGACCTGTGGCTCGGCCCCGCGCAGGACAAACCGATCTTCCGTAACAAGCTGCATTACGACTGGCACTGGGACTGGAATACCGGGTCCGGTGAAATGGGCAACTGGGGCGTACACGTTCTTGATGATGTCAGGAACAACGTTTTTCAAGACCGGGTTGTCCTGCCGCAGCGGATCGCCGGTGGTGGTGGAAGGATTGCATGGAACGATGCCGGCGAAACACCGAATGTTCATTTCGCCTGGTTTGATACAGGATCGATTCCGGTAGTCATCGGGCTTTCGAATCTGCCGGATGCTGAAGGTAGCAGGGACACTGCTTCTCACCCGGGCCCGGGAAGCGGATACATCGCCTATTGCGAAGGTGGACGCCTCGAAGGCCAGCGCGGACGAGCTGTGGCTTTCGATAATGACAACCGGAAGATCAAAGAATTCCGCGGCAACAACGGCGATCGACTTCATCAGCAGAACTTTATTGATGCTGTCCGGGAACGTGACCGCTCAATACTCAACGCCGAAGTTGAAACGGGCAATGCGAGTACCGGCTGGTGCAACCTCGCCAACATCGCTTTTCTTGCTGCTGAGAATTTCGACGCCGGAACGGTGGAAGGGATCGAAACGGAGCAGTGGCAAAGCGTTGTTTCAGACATGAACGAGCATGTCGCAGTACACGGTGCAGCCTTTGACGGCGAAGCTGTAAAACTCAGCGCCATGCTCTCCCTGGATGAAAATGGCAATTTTGTCGGCGAGAATGCTGATACTGCCAACAAATTCATCAAGCGTGAATATCGTGAAGGCTATGAAGTTCCTGAAATCGCCGTCGCTTCGGCGACAGGATAGTTGTGACAGAACACGGCAACCGCAATCAAATCTGATCGAGCCGTTACTAGCCGGATCATAGCTAACCGGATCATGGCTAACCGGATCAAAGCTTCCGGAACAAGATTGCTACCGGATCACGTACCAGGTCATCCCGTCTGGGGGCACGACCACGTCCAGTGCGATCCGGTAGTCGCGCGACAGCTCGATAGCTTCCGGTTCTGTGCCTTCGTGAGAAACCTGTGCTACATCGGTCAGCCCGGTGTAGTACAAGTTAACGTTCAGACGCTGCCGCACTTCGATATCCAGCGGGTTGTAAACACATAGCATTCCCTTGTGTTCCAGCTGCGGATTGACATGCAGAATCCAGTCCGGACTCCTGCCGTCAGCACGTCTGCCGTGAATGATGTCCGACTCCAGAATGTCGCGATAGGTTTTGAACCAGTCGACAACTCCGGCGACCATCGTTCTCGTTTCATCGGTATCAAACAGCCTCGGCCCCCGATAGTGAGCCTGTACACCCATGCCGAGATTCGAACGCAGCATCGCCTCGTAATGATCAATATGTTCGTGCAGAGGTTCGATAGTCGCCGCAGCGCCACCCCCGTGGTACTGTGCGAGTGGCACATGCATCCAGCCCATTGATGGTGTTTTGGTCCATGTTCCGTCGTAGATATTCTGTCGTGTATGGATCACCTGCTGTGCCCGTGGTAACGACCAGTTAACTTCGCGATAGCCCATGCCGGTTTTGTTGCCGCCAACCAGAAAGTAGTAATCCGGCTGGTTGATATAGACGCCGGTTGCGCGAAGTTGCCGGTAGAGTCCGGCTACAATTTCCCACTGGGCCCAGCGGGAGTCCTGCTCGCCTTTCTGGTATGGAGGACGAGGTGTCACATCGACATCGCCCGGATAGGGACCATCGTTTTCGAACTGGTCGAATCCGGTGTAGTCGTAGAAGTTCCTGAGCTTTGCAAAGTATTCGAGCCCCCATTGCGACGTTGCGGCGGGAGCTCGACCGAATGCCGGTGACTGACCTTCAGGACTGACAACGTCGTTTCCGTTTCCAACACTTCTTGATGAAAAAAGCGAGTATGCGCCGAGTTCGACTCCGCGCTGCTCCGCGTAGTCAGCCACTTCCTTCCAGCGACGCAGATAGTCCTCATCAGTGTTCTCCATTTGAAAGCCACTGCCAAAGGAGAGGATGATCGCCTCGAATCCGACGTCTTCAGCATTGTCGATAGCCTGTGTGACCACATCCGGATCGGAATTGAGAAGATGATGTGTGATCGGATTCTCTGTAATCCACGGCGCGATTGTCCGGTACATTCGACGCAATGCCAGACCTCGACGTTCACGGTCACCGGAATCGTACACGAGTTCAAATGTGTTGAATGAATCGAACTGTTCACCGGGACCAACATCCTGCGCAGGTCCGTAGGTCGGCTCCACCACCATGAGGCACGGAGTCTTTTTCAAGTAGTTGACCTGTGAGGTGTAAAGCGGGTCTTCCCGCCAGCCTGTCGTATGGCGATTGGCGTTGGCAGAGTTGAATCCACCGAAGGCAAAATCTGTCTCTACATGCAGATAGTCAGGCTCGGGGTAGCTGACTTCGCCTCGCAACTCAACCCAGTTTGTATGTTCAACGGCAGCGAGTTCCTCACTACGGAATCTTGTTACGGTCAGGCTGGTATCAGGACTCAGGTTGTTCACCGTAAGCCACTTACAGATCACAGGAATGCCATCGTAGAGTTCGTAGCAGATTGAAACAGAGAACGATTTTTCATTCGCCTGCGCAGGTGGCTCGTAATCCATTCGCAGCGTAACGCCGGCGGGCGGCCATTCGATATCCGGAGCATGGTGCCTGCGGCGGTGCCATTGGATCCTCTCGTCTGTTTGCTCAACGGAAAATCCGACCAGCTTCATCGCAGATGGATCGGCTTGCATCGCATCAAGCCATTCTGGCTGAAGGTACGCGTGATTCGGTTGACCGGTCAGTCCGCCCACATCAAACGCAGACTCATTGATCGTGACTCTTGCCTCAGGTCGAACTGAACGCAACATCGCCTGGCCGTTCATCAAGTTGTCGAATCCGACGCATGCCCCGTTGGGTTCAACTCGCCAGACGCGGCGTATCAATCCGTTCTCCAGAATCAGCTCACGGCCGTCTTCGCTACGGTAGACCCCCGCCCTGAACGGCTCGGGATTGATCAGATAGTCGACGACCTGAGTCGCCAGATTGGGTTCAGAGACGGGCAACCGGTTCATCGATTCGGTCAAGTCGCTGGAAACAGCGATTCCGGAGCCAACCAATGGCAGAGAGTTAATCAGAAGAAACGCGAGGGTTGCGATGCGGGACTTCATATGAGGCATTTCGATGATTCGCCGGTTTCTACAGAAAATAAAGCTTGATTCTACTCGAAATTTCCTGTGGACCTTATTCATGTCGGGCAGTTGATATCATGCAGTTACGTTAAGAACCAGCTTTTTGTCACCGGCTTTTTGATGTCCGACACGGGAAACATCTCGATTGAAGAAGTTGCCGACTCGTTTGCAACGCGTCTGGAAAACGGTGAGAAACCGTCGATTGAGGAATACAAACGCAAATACCCCCAACTTGCTGATCGTATTGAAGCGATTTTCCCTGCGCTGGTGATGCTGGAAGAGGCTGATGATCAGGGAGGAGCACGCCAGCTCGCGGTAGATGATTCGATCCCGCGCGAACTGGGCGACTACCAGCTCATCCAGGAAATCGGCCGCGGAGGCATGGGAATCGTTTTTGAGGCCCTCCACTCGACGATGCGGCGTCGTGTGGCGTTGAAGGTTCTCCCTCGCAGTTCGGCTGAAAAATCCAACTACCTCAGCCGCTTTCTGACCGAAGCGCGATCTGCAGGGCAACTGCATCACACCAACATCGTTCCCGTATTCGAAGTCGGTGAAGCAGATGGATTGCACTTTTACGCGATGCAGTTCATACGGGGTGAGAATCTCGACAAAGTCATCGAAGACATCAAGGTAATAAGAGGTGTTGAAGATCAAAAGCAGCAGTCGGGTGCCAAACGGCTCACCGCGTATCCGGATGACAGAGACCTCGATGTGGCGGGACTAAGCCGGAGCCTTGCGTCAGAAATGGTTCGCGGCGGCGATTTCGATCATTCGCCCGGTGAAGACGTGAGCACGGTGATTCGTGATCAGGAAAACGCGTCCGTTGCTGCCAACGGATCAATCAGTGCAAGCGTACAGATTCCCCGCGCACAGAATGCCGGGGCAAACGTTTCCGGCGCACAGATCGCCAGCGAGCGAAACGCAATCACGCCACACGATGATGAACATAATGACGAGCCAGACGCGACCCTCGCAAACAGGTTAACAGCTTCGAAAAACAAAGCTCGTCCTGTACCCCGCACTCCCAATCCAACAATTGCTCTGAAGTCCACTGTTACACCGAAGTCCACAGCCGCAAGAAGCACTCAAGACGGTGACAATCGAACGGAAACGATCCTTAGCTCACCGAACAGTTCAACCATCGCCGGCGGGAAGGAAAACTATCATCGACGCGTCGCATCAATCGGCGCTCAGGTGGCTGACGCTTTGGATTATGCTCACAAACATGGCGTACTGCACCGCGATGTGAAACCTGCCAACCTGATTCTGGACACCGAAGGAAACGTCTGGGTTACCGATTTCGGTCTGGCCAAAATGGAAATGGATGACCTGACGCAGACGGGAGACATCATCGGGACGCTGCGGTACATGGCGCCTGAAAGATTCGCGGGCGAAGCCGATGCGCGGAGCGACATTTACAGCCTGGGTCTGACGCTATACGAACTTTGCACTCTTCAATGCGCTTTTGACAGTAACCGCGGCACGCTGATTCAGGATGTTACCAGTAGTGTTGTCACCAGCCCGCGACGTATTGATGAAACGATTCCCCAGGATCTCGAGACGATCATTCTCAAATGCGTTGAGCCTCAGCTTGAGCGGCGATACGCGTCAGCTATGGACCTCGCCGAAGATCTGAGTAGGTTCCTTGCCGACCGTCCTATCAAAGCCCGTCGCGCATCGTTGCTGGAACGTGGATGGCGGGTATGCCGCCGGAATCCGCTGGCTGCGTCGATGGCAGCTTGTATCGCTTTGCTTATGACAACTGTTGCCGCCGTCGTCGTCGGCAGCCTGATTCGTTTTGCCGACTTGAAGGCCGATCAAGCAGCAACCGAAATCCAGATGAGAGAGGAATCTCAAATCAAGTTGTTCTATTCGAGGCTGGATCAAGCCAGAATGCGACGCTACAGCGGCCTTCTGGGTCAGCGCTACGAGGCAATGTCAGCCATTCGTGAGGCTACCGAACTGTTGCCCGGATTAAACGAGTCTTACCTCGATGAAACCAAAGAGGAACTGATTTTCCGATTGCGAAACGAAGCGATCGCGGCAATGTCTCTAACGGACATGGAGTCCACATGGCACTACCAGTCAGAAAACGGCTGGGCTGAACGGGGACGGTTCACTTATTCCCCGGACTACGAGCTGTTCGCCGAAGGTCATCACGACGGGCGAATACGAATCGGTCGTGTCGATGACGCCGGCCCATACCTGACACTTCCTGCTCCGATCGAAGACACACCTTCGTGGCTGACAAATTTCACCGCGGATAACAGATTCCTCGCTTCGCAGTATCTGAAACCGAATGCCGGTATCAGTCAGCAGCACATCTACATCTGGGATCTTGAGAATCCCGCGCAGCCGTTCATGCACTTCGAGCGGACCAACCGGTTTGCGTTTTCGAAACGTGGTGACCGCCTCGCTGTTCTGGACAGAGACCTGATCGACATCTATTCGCTTCCCGACGGTGAAAAGCTCACGACGATCGATCCGTTGTTCAACCTTGAGGATCCTGATTCGCGACCGTTCAAAATGCAGTTCAGCAATGATTCGGCTCAACTTGCCATCACGCAAAGAGGAAAAGAGTACGTCGAATTCTGGCAAATTTCACCGTCACCCCGATTCATCCACAAGCTCGAAATTGATCAGGCCGTCTACACAATTGACTGGGACTCCGACCGCATGATCTTTGTGATCGGCGGACAGGAAGGCGACCTTTTCTACTGGCGGGGAGACCTGGATGCAGAACCCGTCAGGATCGAACTACATCAGAACACGGTTATCAAAGCCTATATTCATCCCGCGAAAGAAATCATTGCGACGGAGGCATGGGACTCGACGGTCAGGCTGACCGACATGCTTTCCGGCGAGCAGGTACTTCTGATTCACGATTATTCGTTGTTAAGTCAGACGTTTGGAAAAGATGGTCAGCTTGGCTACCAGGAAAACGGTTACGAGGCAAACGGCAATCTTGCAGCCGGAATCTGGCGAGTCAGCGATCCGTTAATCGAAGTGTATTCTCACACCTCGGGCAATGGATGGGTGACGAAAGTCCATCCTGAATTCTGTGAGATCGTCGCATGCAATTCCGGTGACACGCTTGAGTTAAGAGACATATCTGCAAAAAAGATTCTACATGTGGTGGAGGACATCAACGTCTCTCGAATCCGCTTCAACTCTTCTGGACAGATCATGTATGTCGGGGGAAAAGATGGACTCTTCAAGTTTGAACTGGATATTTCAAAAGACAGTTCCGGCGTTATGGTGAACCTCTCCGAGCCCGAACTGCTTTACGAACAGCAGACGGGAGACTTTGTAATCAGTCCTGATGAAACGCGAATTTCGCTGAAAGCAGGGTCTCGAGTACGGACTATCTCCGCAGTAGACGGTTCTCAGATTTCTGACACGGGGCCACATCGAAATCTCACGCGCATCGAGATAACTGCTGACGGCAGGAAACTCATAACGGGGACGTGGCACGGTTACGGCATCAGAATATGGAATGCCGAATCCGGAGAACT
>JBCCFB010000075.1:0-24718 GCA_039029995.1 Planctomycetota bacterium | reverse complement strand
GCCCCTGATCGGCCAAGATGCCGGCCCGCGGGGGGACAACTATCCCCCCTTACCGCGAAGAATTTATTATATACGAAGCTCCCCGAATCAATTAGCTAATGCTAGAAATTGGGCGATTTCGCCGGTGCCGCAGAATCGTTATTGTCGGCAGAAACCGGTGAATTTGCGTCGTTTGCGCCGTCGCGCGGCTTCACAAGCCCGGCTTCAATGAGCTGTTTCACAAGGTTTTCCATTGAGCTGAAGCTGCGGAGAAATCCATCAGGCGGCATCACGATCCGATGAGTCTTCTCAAGATGCGGCTGGTTCTCTTTGTCATTTTGTGACCCCACTAACGAAACCAGGTCCATGCGGACCATACCACCCACCAGTGAGATCTCACCGATTCCATCTGCGAACAATTCGTGACGTTCCATAATCTGGTTCTCCAGTTTGTTGATACTGCGTAGTTCAATTGCAGCGTTAATTTAATGTGCGGTGATAGCAGCTACAACCAAGACACATTTTGCGATCAGGATTCTCTCAGACCGTGTAAACAAGGACCGGACCGAAAGTCGCGCTTTGTATAGCGCGTCTTGTCACGTGCGTCAGTGTCTTTTGCGTCGGTCTTTTGCGTCAAAGCTGCTCCTATCCATATGCAATCTAAAGGTATAGACAAATTCCCCAGTCCGGAACGTCAAATGTATCGAGGAACTTTGGAGATTCGCATTACCAGAATGCGACTACGTCAAAATGCGACAACTGGACCACGCGGGTCGTTTGCACAATTACGTGCAGCTCCTACGGATAGAAATGAAAGCACTATTGCAAGAATGCATCGACATTGAATTGAGAATTCGCTAAAAGCTCGCCAAAACTCACCCGGTCTTGCGCTCATGGATGAGCTGGCCCATGGCAAATTTGCTTCAAAAAATATGGCGTTCGTTCCGTGGAACTGTCCGCGGCTTCGATTCATCGAGACAACTCGCGTTCGGCGTCGTCTTCGGAATGATGATTGGAATCATCCCGAATGACTCTCTGCTCGTTCCGGCACTCGTCGTGATCGCGGTGCTCTCAACTGCCAACCTATTGTGTGTACTTCTATCAGCCGTTGTATTTTCGTGCGTTGGTACGCTTCTGGATCCTGTCACTCATTCTCTTGGAAACACGATTCTCACGCATGGTCCACTGCAGGAAACGTTCTTGTGGCTGTCCGGGCTTCCACTGGTTCCATGGACACGATTTGAAAACACCGTCGTAACCGGTTCGCTTGCCATAAGTCTTGCCGCTGCATTGCCTGTCTATCTGATCGCGCGGCCGGTATTCCATCGACTACAGCCGGCGCTGGAGTCAGGGCTGATGCAATCTCACTTTGTGCGCTGGTTGCTGGGTTCCCGTCGCGAACCGTCCGAGCCGGTTGTTGAAAACTAAAGCAGCGTCCCGCAAACACGAATCCTGCATCGAATGAACCGAATTTCATACCTGCTAACGAGAGTCATTATCCTCGGCTTGCTTCTGCTGGCGGCATGGGTTGGCATGGACTCACTGGTTCGGGTCGCGATCGTCAACAACGGCCAACAGATGACCGGGGCGAAGGTCGAGATTGGCAAAGTCAGGACTTCGCTGTCAGCGGGTCGGATTTTCCTGCAGGATGTCCGGATCGCAGACCCCAGAAACCCGATGCTGAACCTGGTTCAAGCCGATGCAGCGTTTGTAGACCTTGACCCGCAAAGGCTCCTTCACCGTGAAATAGTCATTGAACACGGTACAACTCATCAGATCATGTTCGGGGCACCAAGAACACAGTCCGGATCGCTGACGGCAAACGCCAGTGTCCATTCCGACGCGCCGTTCTCCGAATCGGAATCGACGCTGAATACGAATGAAGAGATTGAAACAGATCATCCGAGACAGGCCGCCTTGCGGTGGCTTGATTCGCTAAGCCTCCCTTCAACTGTTGAAGGGCGCAACCTGGAACTGGCATCGGTATCAGCTGAGATTCAACAAAGATGGCCGGGGCGATTTGAACAGAAGTCACAGGAAGTCAATCAATTGCGACGAGCGATTGAAGCCGTTCGCCTTTCAATGAACACCAGAGAGGATAATCCACTTCGAGATGAAGAGAGATTCCTTGAAGCAAACGCCGAACTGGGACGCCTTCAAGTCCAGCTGGATTCGCTGGAAGCATCGTTACTTGATTTCGAACGAGAAGCGTTTTCCGATCGCGAACGCCTGATCAGTACCAAACAAAGTGACGAAGCGGCCATGCCTGTTGTATCGACTTCGCACTCATTTGATAGTGAAAAGCTCTCCAATGTCCTGTTGATGGCTCAGCAGAAACAGCATGTGGATGATATCGTTGAATGGTTCCGCTGGTTCCGGATGACGGTGCCTGATCCGCAGCGCGATTTTGCTCCGGCCCCCATCCGCGGGCGCGATGTAACCTTTTCAGGTGACAAGCCACGTCCCGGTTTTCTGATCCGGAATCTGGAACTCGATGGAGAGGGTCAGTTTGCCGGCCGCCATTTCAGCTTTTCAGGCGTCGCCCACAACATCACACCAACGCCTGATTTACATGACCAGCCAGTCAGAATCGAGTTGCGAGCTCAAGGCAAACAACACTTGATTGTTGATTGCACTCTGGACCGACGTGATCAGGTAGATCGTGACACGCTGTATATCAGCAGTCCGGATATTGACGTCGAATCAAACATGCTCGGCCATCCACTCGCACTCGTTGTCTCAATGGGAGACGCGAGAATGCAGGTAGATGTATCGCTTCAAATGATCGGCGATGATCTTTCGGGCGACATCATCTTCCGGTATTCGGATGTTACTTTGTTCGTCGATCGTTTGAACGATCTTGCCGGTGGCGAAGACATCGCGAGAAGACTGAATCAGGAGATTTCGACGCTCGACCAATATCAGACCATCGTTTCGTTGAATGGAACACTGGACAATCCGGGATTTACCTTCGAATCAGACCTTGGGCAGCAGTTTGCCAGCGCACTCAATGGATTGACCAACGAACGTACTCAAACGGTCGCAAACGACAGCCGTCAGCAACTCGAACAGATTCTCAGCCGTGAAATCGAGTATCTTGATCGCACAGTAAGCCGGAACATCGAGCAACTGATCTCCGCTCTTAACAGTGAGCGGGAAATCCTCAATCAACTGGAACGAGTAGCAAGTGAAGCCATTCGCCAGAATCGGATTCGTTGATCCGAACGGTTCGAGTTCTTATTTCGCGACAGCTTTTCGTTCGATAACTGCGGCCGGGTCTGCGATCAGTGTTCTGCATCACCTCGCGCGAATTGCAGCGCGACGTCCAGTTACCGCCTGAGACCTGTGTGGCCTGCTTCCCGAAAAAGCCCCGTCAATTCGTTCGATTGATTCGACAACAATGCAATCGACCATATCGAGAACACCTGCCACACGACGGCAACTCGTCAGCGCAACCTGCTTTTCATAGAACGAGCACACGGTCCCGGTCAGTGTTACTTCGCCGTGCCTGACAATGACGTCGATGTTTCGAAAAGTAGAGAAATGGCGACTGCTGAGAAATCGCAGCACGCGTTTCCGGATATCGTCGTCCGAATACTCGACTCGAATCCGTTTTACAGTTGCCGCCGGGTTTTGATTGAGGGTACTTTCGAGAGGATTCATGGGTCCTTCCTGTCCTTGCAGCTGTGGAACTAAGACCGGCTGCCGACCGAATACTCAGTTAGCTGCCGACGACTGAAACGGCGAGACTCTGCTGTCTTCACATCCGTGAAATTTGAATTTCCGCCGCAGGGACAATGCAGGTATTAGCGATTGCTGTTTCTGCTCAGAGAAGAATGACAAGTTGTATCCCTGCGAAAGAATATAGGGGAACTTTCCAATTTGTCTCGCGCAAAACCAAATCTGTTTCGAAAGTTTGATCACTAAGTGCATCGTTCCAGCAAACGAGTGCAAGCACTTTCTTGCGTCTGGTGAACCTGGATAAGCGCGCTAATCATCAGTGCACCAACACGCCCAGCAAGTCACGGCAATCGTTCATCCGTTAATCAGCAACTGTGAAAGAAAGTTCACCGTTGAACATAACCGCGACCAGCTTTCAGAACCGAATTCGCATAACATCGCTTTATCTTGCAGCAACCTGCCGCTGATGAAACAGGCAGGCAGCTCGGCGCCGTCTTTCTTTGCCGTGACGCAGATAGATTCAGAATCCTGCGTCAGACACATCCAGCATTGCAAATACAAATGCCCATCCGCAAAGTCAGCTGCTCTAAAAACGGGCAGCACTCAATAGTCAAACTCGACGGTAGTTTGATTCGAAAGAAGATCTGATGCGATCATCTTTACTTCCCGGATCTCTGTTTACATGAAAATCGAAATCACAATACTTATTCGGGTGACTGAGCCAGATGGATTCTGCTGCATCTCCGTGCCCCTGGAGCCCCCCGAATATGCGTCGCCTTTCTGCCAGCGAGTTGTCTTCTGTTAAGTGGTCGTTTTTTCAAGATACTGTGCGTTACTCTTTGATCGGTTTCGAGTCGATCGGCCTCTGGAGACACAAACTGGAGGAACATGATCGCGAAGAAGTCGCGGACATGCTTCACGAAATGAAGCTTTCGGTTTCGAGCGTAGGCTGGGCCGGAGGATTTACCGGCAGCGATGGAATGACCTTCGCTGAAGCGATCGAAGATACCGTTGAGGCGATCCAACTTGCGGGAACCGTCGGCGCGCAGTGTGTCATTCTCAATACGGGGTCGCGAAACGGTCACACAAGAAACCACGCGAGGAGACTCCTGTCTTCGGCGCTGGATGAACTTCTGCCTGTCGCTGCTGACTATGACGTACGACTTTCCATCGAGCCGGTTCCGCCGTGCGCAGCAAGCGCTTCAACGGTCTTCGACAATGTTCGCGAAGCGGTAAACTTCGTTACCTGCTACACACCGGATCAACTCGGGCTTGTCCTTGATCTCTGCCATGTCGGCACAGACAAACGGGTCTTCGACAACCTTTCGCGATTGATCCCATGGGTCTCGCTAGTCCAGGTAGCAGACTGCCGAACCGTCGATGGAGCCAGGTTCCGCTGCACGCCCGGAACAGGTGATGTTCCTATCGAAGACTGGCTGTTCTCATTGCAGCAACATGGATTCCGGGGACCTCTCGAAATCGAAGTGCACAGCACACCCGACGGACGGCATGACTACTTCGATCGTTTGTCTCGCAATCACGAATTGCTGACGCGGAAACTGTCACGAATCGGACGGCAGAAAGCTCCGACGGGCAGACTTGCTAACGAATAGTTACCCCGACATCTGTCGCTACCTGTCGAATTCGAAACAGACCACACGTTTCTTGTCCCGGATAAACATTAATCCGTGGCTGATGACCGGTGCTGCCCAGCAGGGATATTCCAGATCGATTTCAGCCTCACGCGAATCGTATCTTGCCACCTCTTCATATCTGTCGGGTTGAGCGGTGATCAAACGCAGTTTGCCGTATTCGCCCAGTACAACGAAGTGATCTTCGATCCATGTGAGACTGCTGCGCGACAGTCCACTCCGGAACCATTTGACCGCGCCGGTTTCGATGTCAACGCACCGAAGCTGCGCATCGTTCGAATGCCGGCCGCTACAACCATAGACAAAGCCATCGCGCAGAACGGGAGTATTCCAGTGGGCCTGCATGGCCTTGTTTCTCTTTCCTGCATCACTCCAGACCGTTTCCACTTCGCCGTCTGAAACCTCCAGAAAAGCGCTTCCCGGACCGTAACACTCTGTGATCAGAATCCGGTTCCCGGTAATTACTGGATTGGCCGCATTGACGCTTTCGAGGATCCGCGAACGCCAGGCAAACTCAAACAACTCCTCTCCGTCCCGCGGATTGATCCCGCTCAGCCTCTCACGGCCCAGAACCAAAGCAGTTGTTTCGCCGTCAATGTCAGCAATCGCGATTGAGCTGTAGCTTGCGAGATCATCGACGGTCCGGTAGACCTCCTCACCAGTCAATTTATTCATCGCCACAACCAGGCTGCCATCGGGGCCGACACGATCAAGTTGCCCCTGCGGAATCCGCGAATCTGCAGGCGGACTTCCGCCTACCATGACAAGCAACAGGTCGCCATGAACAAGGGGCGCGCTACCGACACCGAAAAAATTCTGAACGACTGAGTAGTCGCCTGAGACATCGCGTTCCCAGACGACACTGCCCGGCCCGCCGGGCTCACCAGCGGCAACGCCTTCATCACCGGCAATACGCAGGCAGATAAGTCGTCCGGCAGGCCCGTATACGTAAACGCGGTCTTCGTCGATGACCGGACTGCATCTCGGTCCACCGTCGAATCCGTACATGTCGGCATAGTCGCACGGATACTGGTAGGTCCATATGGTTTCGCCCGACTCCGCATTCAAGCAAACCACGCGACAGCTGTCTCCCATGCGATCGAAGTGAATCATCCGTCCGTGCGATACCGATCCGATCGAATAGCCTTCTCCCGCATTGAAAGTCCATCTGACTTTCAGCCCGTTCTCAATCCACGAGTTGACAAGGCCCGTTTCGTTGCAGACTCCGGTTCGTCCGGCACCCAGAAAATCCGGCCAGTCCTCGCCCTCGCGAGTCCAGAGGCTGTCACTTTCATTCTCGACTGAACCTTCAATTGGCTCGTCACTTGATTGTTCCTGACCGAGCGCTTGAATCTCGCCGTTGACGAAAATGCTCAAAGCCAAACCAGCGAGAAAAAAAAACTGTACCCGACCAGGTGCATTGCGGTGCTTGCTCAATCGCAGTCGGGAATTCGAATTGGATGACAGAAATTTCATTTGCACGAAACTTCTCCTTTTTTGTCAGGTTCGGGTTTGAGTTGCGTCAAGCGATTGCAGGACTATCCGGGCGACTCTTCGCCAGCGTCCTTGCGAACCAGGGAAGTGAACCCCGGAAACGGGAATCACACTCTATTCAGTTATCATGCAACTTAAAGGGGCGGCCGGTTGCATTCGTCCACGATGCCGTCACTCTATTGGCACATTGTTGCCGCCGGGAGAATCACATGTTGATCATTAACGAGAAAATCTCGATACCCGTCAAGGAATTCGAGTTCAGCTTTGCGCGTTCGCCGGGTCCGGGTGGACAGCATGTAAACAAAGTCAATTCGAAGGTAATACTTCGATGGGAGATCGGAAAATCCAGCAGTCTTCCGGCGGATGTTAAACAGCGCTTCGTGGAAAAGTACAAACGCAGGATCGCGAAAACCGGAGAGGTAATCGTTACCTCCCATCGTTACCGCGATCAGGGTCGCAACGTGGCTGACGCAATGCACAAATTGCGAGAACTGGTTCTCGCCGTCGCCCGACCACCGGTCAAGCGAAAGAAGACCAAACCGTCTCGATCATCGGTCCGCCGGAGACTGGATAACAAGCGCCGTAACTCTGACAAGAAACGGTCACGACGTTCACCCCGTTCCGATGACTAACTCCACAGCACATCAGGAAAGCGCGATCAATCTTCCCGGTGCGCTTTGTTGACTCGCTGAAACTGTAAATAAACGTGTGCTCACTGATCCCGAGGGTTTACCCTGCAAAATCAGTGCACTTACGTTCCGGAGTTACGTTTAGGCACCTGAAAACGATCCACCCCTGCCTCATTCCCTCACGCTGCAGATTCCGGTTGTACCGGTAAAAGTAATACGCCGCCCGACACCGTGCCAAATCTGGACCTATAGTTTCACACGCTCCGGATTCCAGTCACATCCGGTGTCGATCTGTAATAAAGGCGACTGCCTTGGATCAGCGGAGAAGGTCATGGAACATCTAAGTAACGACAGTAGCGGCTTCAATATCGAACACATTCTGACGAACTGGCCGTTCGATCCTCACAGTATTAATGTCCGTTTGCTGAAGAATGCCGCGCGGGAAGTCCTGCAGATGCGCGTTGACATGGGAATCCTTCAACTGGAAACAGACGGCCGGCCGGATGGCAAACGGCCTAACGGTGAAAGCACGTATTACGACTTTCTCAAAGCAGCGGCCATCGAAAACAAAGAGTTCGTGTTGCAGGAGCAGGATTGCGTCGAGATCGATCGCGAGTTCGTCCAGTACTACCATCGCCGGATCTGCTGGTTGCAACTCAAAGAATTCGACCGTGCCGTTTCAGATGCCGACCACACACTTGGCCTGATGGACTTCTGCAAACAGTTCTCTCAGGACGAGGAATGGACAATCTCTCATGAACAGTATCGCCCGTTTGTGCTCTATCACCGGACTCAGGCAGCTGCTCTCGCCGCGCTGAATGCTGAAGTTGCAGATTCGGCTCAATCCGCTATTGATGAGGTCGATCTCGGGCTGGAAGAGATCCGCTCGCTGTTTGAGCAATACAATGCCGGCGACCAGTTTGAGGGAGATGAGTTGGTACAACGACTTGTCGAATTCCGCGATGGCCTGCGTGACAAGTTCGAGTTGGGCGAATCGATGGATGTACTCGAGAGCAAGCTGAAAGAAGCCATCGATTCTGAAGACTACGAAGCGGCCGCTGAATTGCGTGACAAAATTGCGGAGATCAAAAACCAGACCGATCTGGTACTCGATGAAATGGACGAACTCGGTCTTGATATTGACGAGTTCTAATCTGCTCAATCTGCCTGCTCAATCTGACCGCACTGACCGCATGCGGCGATCATTTGCAGACTTCATCTGCGCAAATCCTATCAGCATAACAACTACGTTCGTTGGCCCGCTCCGATTGGCAACAGGCTCGAGAGGTTTGTGTTCAATTCGATCTCGCAGGCGTGCGTATTCTGAGACAGCAATTGCAATTCTTGCATGAACGCGCCTGTAAAAAGTGCAAGCACTTTTGAGCATTCATTCTCTGCAAGCTTTCTGTAACTCGAAAAACTGTGAACAAATGCGTAGATCGCCGGTCTTTTTCTAAAGTCTGGCATGCGAGGTGCGAAACACCTTTATCGAACCTGTCGAATCGTCACCGCGTAAGCGGTCGAAAAGCTCCGTGAGGTACGGAGTGACAGGTCACACGTCTTACAAAGGAGTGAACGATGCTAGTTTTGACAAGGAAGCAGAATCAGGAAATCGTCATCGGTGACAACATCAAGGTCACCGTCTTGAAGGTCAAAGGGAATACCGTCCGTCTTGGAATCGATGCGCCGCGCCATGTTCGTGTCGTGAGAGGTGAATTGCCACCCGTAGAACCTGAAGCCGGCGATGCAGCCGCTGTCGCAGAGGTGACGCTCGTATTCAGTGATTCCGAATCGGAGATTACGACGGAGCGCACGATGGGCAAAGGTTCGCACGGAGCCGAAAGTCAATCTCGAATCCCGGGTTTGAAAGAAGGCCGCGCTACTCATCAGAAACGCTTTTCGACTGACAAGGCTGGCGGGACTAACAGAACGACGTCAGGCCAGGAGACGATTCGGTTTAAGGATCATCTTCCCGCGTCGCTTCAGCACAACCGCCTGAAGCAGATCGTCAGCGAAATTACGCGCTCGACCTCCCAGCCCGGCCAGTAAACCAACACCTCCTGCCAGTGGCATGGACGCCACGGCAACCTCGTCTTCCACATGCCGTCCGGGTCGCATTTACTCCCACTGGCCACAACGCTGCCATTGGTGATTTTCGAGCCGTGAAAACTGAAAAATCTCTGAGCCGAAACAGGCTCGTTCCGGAGGTCGAATTCGACCGTCGTCGCCCGGAATCGCCGTACCGGCATGGCATCGAGCAGTCGCTTTTCTTCGCAAGCCGCGTCAAATATCGCGTGCTTTACCTGCTCCATCTGAAAAACTGTGGGCAATTTCACTCCACGTGAGCCAGAAGCGTGCCTCGTTCGTAGAACGAAGATACTGCAGAAATGTCATCTCTACTCGACAATCCGGCAGTCAACGTGCAACATATCGCAGGAATTCAACTCACCCTCCATTAAGCGCTGGATTATGAGACTTCACCACGTCGCCGTGCCGGTACTGGCACTGGCTGTTCTTCTGGGAATCGGGTATCTGATCACCGGTGGCGGCACCGAAGAGGCTGATGAAAATGGCCGGGAAGAGCGCCAGAGCCTTAGTTTCGGTTCGATTGAACGCGATTCAACGGACAATGAGCCAATCACATTGCAGGACTTCAAAAATCTTCATTCCATGTCTCCTGCGGCGTACGTCAAATCACTGAACCGGATCGAAAGGCAATGGCAGCCTGAATACCTGAACCTTGTTCTTGAGGTTCATCGGATGACAAATGATCCCGCCCGTGCAGCAGAAATGCTGGGGCTGATTCAGCGGGCAACCGGAGAGCGGATTTCTCGACGTAATATGGCTGACTGGCGGCCTTATTACTGGAGCCTCGATGTTGAACCACCTGATTATTATCCGGAATTCAAAATCTGGCTGTTTGAGCAGACGGACGAAAATTTTGCGGATTACTTCGATGACGGAGCGACCGGCGAAATCCCGATGGACGAAATTGTCTGGGGCGGCGTAAAGCAGGATGGAATCCCGCCGTTGAAGAATCCGGAAATGGTGCCTGCGGATGAGGCCCTGTACATGGGTGACGACAATGAGGTGTTCGGTATCGTGATCAATGGTGATGCCAGGTGTTACCCGAAACGAATTCTGGCTCATCACGAAATGTTCAAGGATACTCTCGGAGGCGTCAGCATCTGTGGCGTCTACTGAACATTGTGCGGCGCTCTGATCGTGTATCAGACAGAAATTGACGGCAAACATTACGAACTGGGCACCAGTGGTTTCCTTTATCAGTCGAACAAGCTGATGTACGACAAGGAAACCAGTTCAATGTGGTCAACGTTCCAGGGACGACCTGTATTCGGACCACTCGTCGGAACAGGACTGGAACTGACTCCCCTTCAGGTGGTTACTACCAACTGGAAGGACTGGCGTGAATCACACCCCGACACCACGGTTGTTTCACTGGAGACGGGACACGACAGAAACTATGACGAGGGAGTAGCCTACCAGGACTACTTTGCAACGGATGACCTGATGTTCAAAGTGCCGAGGTTGGATGACCGCCTTTTGAACAAGGCGGAAGTATTTGCGTTGAGAATGCCAGGTGATAATCGTCTTGCGATTGCAGCCGACTTCCTCCTCGCCAACCCGGTCTATCACGGAAACCATAACGGTGTGGATTACGTGATTGTGACTGAAGAATCAGGTGCGAACCGCGCTTTTGAATCTCAACAGAAGACGTTTACATTCCCTGATTCTGATGACCGGACCATCGTCGAAGACAACGATGGGATTCAATACACCGTCACCGAAGACGGACTTGTTGAGATAGATGGCGAAGCAGTCCTCTCTCGGCTTCCTGCCCATCGCGCGTTCTGGTTCGGCTGGTTCAACGCGTTTCCGGATACCGAATTGATTCGTCTGGAAGACACAGCAGACTAGCGATGGGCGTGACTGACGTCCCGGTTCGTATCTTCTGAAGTTGCAGCGGTTGGAATAACCGGCAGGCGTGGATCGTTGATGCGCTGGGCTTCGACGAGGTGTTCAAGCAGAATCCGGCGGACTTCCAGTACACTGCGCGGATGCCTGTGCACTTCGGCGTGCTCTGCTTCCACTTCAATTTCGCTGATGGCTGCAGCTGCCGTTGCGCTATCGCGGTCGACGACGCCATCCCCCGGCTTGCTATCGCCGAACGAGAACTTTGAATCCTCGATCATTCCGTAGATGTTATGCAGAGGCACGTCGGATTCGGCGGAAGCATCGAGCATGACTTCGAAAAACGGAGAGTCCGGCGCGAGCGAGTCAATGCTGGTGGTAACCGTCAACAGATCACGGTTGTCGAGCAAGTCTGCATTGTCACGTGCGATTCTTTCAAAGTCGTTGGTCACAATATCCGGTAGCGTGAAGAAGTTGTGGCTCAGCCACTTTGCCGCCGAGTTGGCTAGATCGCTGCCGGCGGCCGGCGATGCGAGCGTGATCACGCGCGCTACATCCGGATCCGGCTCGAAGAAGAAAGTGTCTCGAACCGCCTGAAGAGCTTTCGCGTCGCCATCGAGTGACTCAAACGGCTCGTCGCTCACGATACTCCAGAAACGATCACCGCTTTCGATTGTCTGGAGCCGCGAAACGAGCCCTCCCATACTGTGACCGACCATCACCATTTCGCGGAGAGATTCTGATTGTCTTCCAGGGTCCAGTTCCTGCCGCAAAGCAGCCAGGTCGTCACGAAGTTCCCGCGCGGTAATCCAGAAAGGCTGTCCGGTCGGATAAGCGTAGAACCAGAACTGATAATTCTCGCGCAATTCACGGTCAGCCCGCAGGTCGTTGAACATTTCGATCCATGTCACTGGGCTGGACCAGAGGCCATGTACCAGAAGAACCGGAATCTTGTCCGGATCAAATGGCTCGAGCATATAAAGTCCATAGACATGGTCAAACTTGTTCGGGTTCAGCAATGATACAGTCGCCAGAACATTCGTGCTCAACAGCGGATCCTGCATGCTGTAGGCAAGCGGAGTCGTTATGTCGCTCTCGAGAGGGATGACGCGTTCATGGGCGACAATATTTGTCGTCTCCAGTGGATCGTAGATTTTCAGTACCGCTGTTTTGATCGGAGCATCCTGACCATTGTGACTGCCATCGACAACGTCAAGGAATGCAGTCATCGGCAGTGGCAAAGTCGGCGGATAATACTGATCAACATTTTCATCGGTATTGCGATGATGGACGGCGATCAACGGAACTCCAAGTCCGTAGGTGTGGTAGAGATTCTCGATTCCTTCGGTCTCATAGTCGCCGGCAAGTTCAAACCGTTCGAAGGACGAATTGCGCCATCTTCCTTGAACTTCGGTCTTCAGTTCGATTGCAAGGTCACCGGTTCCAATCGTATAGGTGGCACCTGCAACCATTCCATCTGCGTCACAGATATCTCTGATCAACTCAGACAATGCGTGATTGTAGACGTCACAGATTTCCCGGAACTGTGGATCGTAGGCGTTTCGCTGAATGTTGAGAGCAGGATCAAACAGAAACTGCCACGCGTGAACCACTGCCGTCGCGTACAACTGCGTTGCGCGGCTGTCGTCCCCGTTTCTCACCGCCCATGTAGCCTGATTCAAACTTATTTCAGCAAGCGCGGTGACCTCCTCCATATCCGGCGAACGTTCACAGATGTCATGCATCCAGCGGATAACCTCATCCGGCTGGCTGTTGTATCTATCGAGAAGATAGTATCTGCGTAGTACCTGCTGTGTGCGTTCGGACAGCGGTTCGGGCGAGGCCCAGAATCTGGTAATAGAATTCAATTCGCCCGGAGGCTGAACTTCACGAACCTGAATTGTTTCGCCCGGTCCGAGTTGTGCCAGTTGAGCCATGCGCCGCAAAGCCATCTCGTTGTTCAAACAACAACCGGGCGACACGATCGAGATTGTGACAACGAGGATCGTCCATACAGATTCAAAGCGTGGCCGGGTCCGTCTGATATGACGGTGATGAATCGAGCCGAGCCATTTTTTGCGCCTCGAAAGTGGAATCCTTCCGCCCGCGCGCGCCGCTCCGGCAACACCTGAATCCGGCGCCTTTGTCAGCTTTTGTTGACCTGTTGACCGGGTCATTACGACCGTTACTCCGCCCTGAACGCGAATGTATCTTCATTGCCGTTTTCCGGGTCCGCCACCCGGATGATCATGCCCAAAATTTCAATGGCAGAACGCAATTGCCATCAACCTGTGCGCTTTCGAACTTGCGACGTGGGCGAAAAATCCAACGCGGGAATCGCGCGTAGATCTACGCCGTTCTATGCCATGGCAAAATGGGCAAATTCCTGATTGAGAAGTAGCGAAATAGGTCAGACTCCGTCAACGGCATTTGTGCAAGCAGCGCGCTGACAGTCTGGAAATCCACAATGTAAGGCCGGTCAAGGAGCATCGAATACGATGCTGGCACTTTCACGAAGGTGGACTCACGATTGATAGGAACGTGATCAAAAACAGATCGACGTTATTAGATCGCCGTTATCAGGTGGCCGTTATCAGGTGGCCCGATGAGTCGGCTCGGGCTTGGCAGGACGAAACGCCTGCATGTTTCCGACGGTCATACTCACGCTGAGTTCGGCGCTTAGTTCCGCAGTTACCTCTCGAACAATCGCTTCCAGTTCTTCGGGGCTTGCTGCTACGCGCGCGTTGACCAGCAGATCACTTGCGGCAGTCTTGATTTCGCTGGCCAACGAGAGCTGAGCCTCGTCCCCCGATTCCACAAGATTTGCAACTGACGCCTCATTCAAAGTCTGTCCTAGAACTTTCAAGTGAGCCACTTCGCAGCCGGACTTGTCGAGACGACGTCCAACGCGGCTGACCATCTCAAGAACGAGCTGGTCGAGATCAAATTTCTCGTCTTGCATCTCAGCTGCGACAGCACAGTTGAGCCAACCAAGCTCTGCTTCGCCTTCGGCGTAGATTTCATAGTCGACCTCCATCATTCGATCTCGTGATCGTGGCGTCGATGCGGCGATTTCAAGCAACCTGTCAAAACCTGTTCCATCAGAGTTGCTTAGTAGAAAAGCCGGCTTGTCACCGAAATGCTCCTTTACCGCAGCAAGTAATTCCTGTTGCTGTTCAGGTGAAAGCTTGTCCGCCTTGTTGATGGCAATCGCATCCGCCTCTTCGAGTTGTTTGAGGAAGATGTACTCGGCCTTGGGCGAGAATCCGCGTCCCTTTTGTTTGCCGAGAATCTTGCGGCCGTGCCCGGGTTTCAGGAGCACAACCAGCGGTCCGGTTTCGAACCTGTCTCCAAACAGTTCCCGCATCGGCTGGATTACTGTCGCAAATAGATCGGTGCAGCTGCCCACAGGCTCTGCAATGATCAGATCTGGCGTCGTATCTCCGGAAAGACCGTTTACCGTTTCGATCAAATCGTCGAATTTGCAGCAGAAACATGCGCCCGGAACTTCGCCTACATCAAATCCCTTTGCTCGCAGAGTATGTGTATCAACGAGGTCGTAAGCCTGATCGTTTGTGACGAGTCCGACGTTTAGTCCGGCGTCGGTGTAGTGGCGGGCGAGAGTTGCGATCGTCGTCGTCTTTCCGGCACCCAGAAATCCACCGACCATCAGGAATCGAATTGGTTTTTCAGACATATTCAGGCTTGCAAGTTCGAGTGATGCCTGACACGCTTCGTAGTAGTTCAGGCCGATTGAAGATTATACGCCCAATGCCTCTGATCTTACATGACGTTCGTTGACGCAACGTCCAAAGCGACACAAATACCAGCGGCTTTTCACATTCCGGCAACTACCTGCCTGCGCCCCACAAGTAAATTAAGGGGAGAAAATCAAAGGGAGAAAATTGAAGGACTCTGAACTTGCAATTCGAAATGGCGTTCCGGTCTTCGAAGACGGACCGCCCGAGTGGCCCGTAACCACCGAAGCAATCAGGCATTCGATCAACGCGGCAATTGATGAGGGTAGTTGGGGACAGTATCACGGTCGCTGGACGGATGAACTTGAACAGCGGCTGGCGGCCTTGTTTGGAATGCCACATTGCCTGCTCGCTTGCAGCGGTACAGTTGCCGTCGAAATTGCGTTGCGGGGAGCAGGCGCCGGTCAAGGAGATGAAGTGGTTCTTGCCGGCTACGATTTCCCCGGAAATTTCAGGGCGATAGAGGCGGTCGGTGCCAGGCCGGTGCTGATCGATACGGTTGAAGACGGCTGGGTTATGGATCCCGAACTAGTCGCCGACGGAGTAAGCGAAAACACAAAGGCGATTATCGTTTCGCATCTTCATGGTCAGATCGCGGACATCAGGAGCATCAAGGACAGGATCTCACAAATCCATGAAGGTATCACGCTGATCGAAGACGCCTGCCAGGTGCCTGGCGCATCCGTCGACGGCATACTTTGCGGCTCAGCCGGAGATATCTCAGTTTTGAGTTTTGGCGGAAGCAAACTTCTGTCGGCAGGGCGGGGCGGAGCAATCCTGACCGGTGACGACAGCATTGCTCAACGTGCCCGAATTTTCTGCACTCGGGGAAACGATGCGTTTCCAATGAGCCAGCTACAAGCGGCTGCATTGATGCCTCAGCTTGAATCCCTTGATGAGCAGACGCAGAAACGGGTGGAAGCTGTGGAACTTCTCCTACGAAAGCTGTCCCCAGAAACGAGATTAAGGCCGCTGGAACAAGTTACAAGTGGAACCGTCATCCCGGCTTTCTACAAACTACCCTGGCTCCTTGAGACAGTAGAAGGTGACTGGAGTCGAGAAGAGTTTATTCACGCCATCAGGGCTGAGGGCCTTGCGATTGATTCTGCTTTTCGCGGATTTGTCCGCAGGAGCGAACGGAGATGTCGCAAGGCTACTGCTCTGACAAACAGCTCAATTGCTGCGGACAAAACGTTGCTTCTGCATCATCCAGTTCTGATACATGACCGGGAAGCAATAGAGAACGTTGTTTTTGCAATTGAGAAAGTGCTGAACACCAATCCACACGGGTAGAATCGTCGAGCTGCTCGTCCCGTCTTTCTTGTTCCGTGGTATTCAATTTGTAGCCTACATGCGGTTATTATTGGCGGAGAAATCAACCCGATAATCTGCGAACTGTAGCGAATACGAGGGCATCGTCGCGCCACAAACCTTCGTCGAGCTTCAAACCGACAACCTTCAAACCGACGACGCGCGTTGCACATCGTATGACTTCGCCCATCAAAACATGTAAGGAACTCAATGGACGTTAACCCAGGCAATCCACAAGCAGGCTTCCCGCAACCCGGCCAATACCCTCATTCACGGCCATCCTGGTTTTCTCGCAACTGGCTATGGTTTGTACCGTTGATGTTGTTGCTTCTAGGTAGTCCGTTTCTGTGCTGCGGAGGCTGTCTCTGGTTTGGATACAGCATGGTTAAGGCTCCGATCGACGGGGTAGTCGAATACTGCAATAACGACGAACGCATCACTGACGTTATCGGCTCTCCGATTTCATCCGGTTCGAACTTCAATGTCTCCAATTACAACAACGAGAATGGAAACGGCTCAGCGGACCTTGGATTCGAGATTACCGGGCCTAAAGGCAGCGCACAGGTGGAAGGCGTTGTTCGAGGTGTAAATGGAAACTGGACGCCCGAGGATATGACCGTTACGTTCGATGACGGGTCCACCCTCAAGATTCCGGAATAGTCAGTCAATATCGGATGGATTCAAAAAGAATCGCTGCCGTTGTATTCGCACTGGTAGTACCGACGGTCGTAACTCTTGTCTATTTCGTCTGGTTGAAGGAATTTGCGCCGGGGGCCAAACAGATTGCATATGCGATTGGAAAGTCGATTCAATTCGGCTTTCCATTGCTTTTCGTCTGGGTTTTCGATCGCACATTTTTCAACCGCTCGAGACAGCGAGACCAGTCAGTTGACGAGGCACTAGTTGATAACGGACCGGGCAACCCTGCTCAGTTTAAAGGTGGTTGGCTGACTGGCACCCTTTTCGGTTTCGCAGTCGCGATTGCGATTCCTACGATCTATTTTCTGTTTATTGACGGTTCCAGCATCGCTCCCGGGCTACTGGAGAGGGTCAAAGAAAAAACGGCCGGCAACGGAATTGATTCGACGGGCAAATTCATCGCTCTCGGAGTTTTTTACGCGCTTTGTCACTCATTTCTTGAGGAGTATTACTGGCGCTGGTTTGTGTTCGGTCAGTTGAAAAAGCTGGTTTCTGTTAGCGGCGCAAACATCATTTCCAGCCTTGGATTTATGGCTCACCATGTGGTGTTGCTGGCCGTCTTTTTTGAAAGCTGGACTTCACCGCTTACCTGGCTGTTTTCAGCCGGAATCTGTATCGGCGGAATTTTCTGGGCGTGGCTTTATGAGAAAACGGGAAGCCTGAAAGTCGTCTGGATCAGCCATTTGCTGGTGGACGCTGGAATCTTCTTCCTCGGCTACCTGTTGCTTCGCGGCGTACTACAGCAGGTTTGATTAATGCTGCTCTGAATCTGTCGAATCTTCGGGCTCAATTTCTGCCTCTTGAGGGCTGATAAAGAACGCCCGTTTCTGATCGGGAAGCGAGTAGTCGAATCCGCACGCTGTAAACATCGGTTCGGCGCTTGAGATAGCCATCAGCTCGACAACGCCTGCTTTTTTGGCCGCCGCGACACAGCTTTTGACCAGCAGGCGGCCGATTCCGCGGCGACGGAAGTCCGGTGAGACAGCCAGACATTGAATTTCACTGAGCTTACGGGAATAGATTTCCAGCGCTGCGAATCCGGCAACGCGGCCATCGGACGCTCGCGCAATAAAGGCACACTCAAGCAGCTTTGCGAGTTCCAGAGTGGTTCTGGGCAGCAGGCATCTGGCGTCAATAAACGGCTGAAGAAATCCCGTAACCGATTCAAGGTCGGCTGCATCGGCTCGTTCGACAGAAACGGTTATTGCGGTCGAATCAGAATCCATAGCCGATGATCAACGTCAGGAAATAAACAGACTTAGTATCAGCAGCACCAATGCCTAATCAGCTTGGCGTACATCTCGGTTCCCTGCTCAAGCTGTTCAAGTGAAATCCACTCGTCGAATGTATGGGCCTGAGCGATATTCCCCGGGCCGAAAACGATTTTGTCCTGCAGCTCTGTCAGGACTCCACCGTCGGTTCCATAGGAAACGGTCTTCGGCGTCTTACGGTGGACCAGTTGTAACGTTTCAGTCACGAACGGGGAATCGGGCTCGCTCCAGAAGCCGTTGAAAGGCTGCATCTTCAACTTGACATTATGTCGACCTGCAGCGGCACGAATTCTTTGATAGACGGCATCCATGTCAACGCGAGGCATTGAGCGAACATACATTCTGCAGATGCTCTTTGACGGCGTAACGTTAAACGCCTCCATGTTGTCACGTACGCAGATGTTCATGCTGATGGTCGGCGGATCGAAGGCTTCGTTCTGCCAGTCTGCGTTCTGCATCGACTCATCATGGATTGTTTTCATCTCTGCCAGAAATGGAATCATCTCAAGGTTGGCGTTCCTGCCGGCCGTTCCACTTGAGTGAGCAGCAACGCCACGAGTTACCGCCGAGATTTTGCATGAACCTTTGTGGGCGTGCACCACCTCCAGCGAAGTCGGCTCGCCAATGACGGCCTTAGTCTGGTGATCCACCATTTCACGGTAGTACTTGCTTTCATCAACGACCTGCTGAGCGCCTCCGAAGCCGATCTCTTCGTCAGCCGTGAGGACAAAATAAAACGGTCTCTTCAAGTCGTCCCACGAAAACCGCTGGACGGCAGTCAACATACATGCGATTGAACCCTTCATATCGCACGTGCCCCGACCGTAAAGCCGGTCGCGCGCGATTCTGGGTTCAAAGGGGCTGCACTTCTTTGTGAACCATCGTCTTGCTGGAACCACGTCGGTATGGCCGAAGTAGGCCAGCCCTCCGTGTCCTGCGCCTTTTTTCGCGATCAGATTGACTTTGCGAACCCGGTTGGCGTCCAGATAGGCAACTCGTTCCACCACAAAACCGTGCTTGGTCAGCTTCATTTCCAGATATTTGCAGATCAGCCGGTTCGACAACTTGCTGGAAGTGTCGAAACCAACCAGTCGTTTCGTATACCGAAGCGCTTTGTTGGTCTGGGTAGACATCGTGGAAGCAGGGAATCGAGGCTGGAAGTGAGACAGGTCAAAAACGGCACCGCGTTGACCTCTGTTAATTATAGACGCATCGCGGAGACCTGTCTGGTTTTCATTCCGCACACCACGACGATAGCCAATTGAGACTGATCAAGTCGGTCATGTCAGGTTAGAATCACGGATTCTAACGATCCTGATTGTGCCGCGCTTTTCCATGGCCACTGAGAAAATTCATTTCGTAACCGGCAAACTGGCTGAGTCTGCGCTGCGGCAGGTGCTGGTAGAGCTGGCGCCGAAAGCGGATTTCGCGTACACGGTTCAAGTGATGCCGATTACGGTGGCGGCACTGCTCACTCCGAAATGGATCGCGCCTCGCCTGGAAATCCCGCAAGGAACGACACGGGTTATTCTGCCGGGCTACAGCGAAGGCGAAATCGAACCTGTGCTGGGTGTGGTTGATGTTCCCGTCGAGTTCGGTCCGCGCGACTTACGCAAGCTTCCGGAATACTTCGGCCAGAAATCTGCGCTGCCGGATTTGAGTGCTTACGACATTGAGATTATCGCCGAGATCAATCATGCGCCGAAAAAGAGCCTGAGCGAGATTCTCAGTGCTGCGGCCGGGTTGAAGCAACAAGGCGCGGATCTTATCGACGTCGGCTGTGAGCCGGATGGCACATGGTCCGGAGTATCTGAGTGTGTCACGGCACTTGTTGCAGAAGGCTATCGGGTGAGCATTGACAGCCTCAATCCGGTTGAAATTGCAGCAGCCGCTGCGGCTGGAGCCGAGCTTGTTCTTTCAGTAAACAGTTCCAATGTCGAAGCTGCGCCTGACTGGGGAATCGAAGTCGTCGCGATACCGGATGAAATCGCGGATGTGAATTCTCTGCAACCGGTGCTCGAACAACTCAGCGCCTGCTCGGTGCCGTTTCGTATCGATCCGATTCTGGAGCCGGTCGGATTCGGGTTTGCGCGTAGCCTTCGACGCTACATGCTCGCCCGTGAAAAATGGCCTGACACCCCGATGATGATGGGCGTCGGGAATCTGACGGAACTGACAGAGGTCGATTCTGCCGGCGTAAACATGTTGTTGATCGCAATCTGTCAGGAGTTGGGAATTCACAGTGTTTTGACAACGAGCGTGATCAACTGGGCTCGCACCAGTGTTCGCGAAATAGACATCGCGCGAAGGCTCTCCAGACATTCAATCACCAATCGAGTCCCGCCCAAACATCTCGGGGGAGAACTGGTTTCGCTGCGGGATGCGCGGCTGCTTGAGTTCGGAATTGCGCAACTTTCGGAACTGTCCGGTAGAATTCGCGACCACAATTACCGGTTGTTTGCCGAACGAGGTGAAATCCACCTGCTTGGTGGTGGACTGCACTTGCACGACGAAGACCCGTTTGAAGTTTTCGACGCACTGGTTGATGCGGGGTCACCGAATCTGGATCCATCACATGCGTTCTATCTGGGCTACGAAATGTGCAAAGCCATGACTGCGCTTACTCTCGGTAAACAATACACACAGGACGAGGCGCTTGACTGGGGGCACCTGACAGTCAGCGAAAAAGACCGGCATCGTTTGAAAAAAAGATCCCGCAGTTCCAGAAAACCTGATTGAGCGCTAGTTGCCCAGCAGGCCAACTTCCGAAAACCAACCTCCGCACAACTGCCCTACGGCAAAGCATTGACCTCCACTGTCGAAAACACGAACACAGCTGAATCTTCCGCGCCAGTGGTGCGCCGACTTGATACCGTTCCCGATCTCTGCAAGGCGCTTCAGGCTGTTGAGTCGAAGTTCGAACACGCGATCCTGCTCGAAAGTGCAAGAGCAACCAAGACTCCCGACGGACGCTGGCTGGGGCGATATTCGTTTCTGACCGCCGATCCGATGGAGTGGACTTCTGTGGGGCCTGATGAACCTGCCCCGCTGGAGCCGTTGCGAAAAAGGCTGTCGGAACTGCAGTTCGATCGCAACTCCGCGTTGCCACCGTTTCAGGGAGGCTATGCCGGCTTGCTCAGCTACGAACTTGGACGCAGCTTTGAGGAATTGCCCGCCGCTGAACATGACGAGTTTCAGATCCCTTCGATAGCAATGGGTTTGTACGACGTTGTTCTAGCCGTTGATCATCAAACGGATGAGGCATGGCTCATTTCACAGGGATGGAAAGCATGTGGCACGAGGTGCCATGAGCGCGCGATGGCACGCCTTGATTCGTTTGCAAACGCATTGCAGCGGGACAGCTTGCCCGATGAGTTCATTTGTCCCGTCAGAACTGAACTCAGCCACAGCTTCGAGGTTGAAGCACCACTGGACCTTTACAGCAACTTTGATCGTGAAAGTTATATTGATGCGGTTCAGCGCGCGATTGACTACATCTATGCGGGCGACGTTTTTCAGATAAATCTTGCGCAACGACTTGTTGCGCCTGCGACCGACAGTTCCGTCAATCTCTACCGCAGACTTCGCGACTGCAATCCGGCGCCTTTTGGGGGCTACTTCGATCTTGGCGAAAACCAGATTGTCAGTGCGTCACCGGAGCGTCTTGTTTCAGTTTGTAAGGGTGTCGTGGAAACACGACCGATTAAGGGGACCCGACGCCGGACACGATATCCTGAAGTGGATCTGCTTACCGGGGATGACCTTCTAGCCAGCGAAAAAGATCGCGCGGAAAACGTCATGATCGTCGACCTGATGCGCAACGACCTGTCACGGGTCTGCACGAACGACTCGGTTGTTGTTACTCAGCTATGTGAACTGGAACAGTATGAGAGCGTGATTCATCTCGTGTCTGCGATTCAAGGGACTCTGCGCCCCGGGATGGACACGTTTGACCTGATCAAAGCAGTATTTCCCGGCGGCTCCATTACCGGCACTCCCAAGGTACGGTCGATGGAGATTATCAGCGAACTCGAAAACACCGCTCGCGGTGCCTATTGTGGATCGCTCGGATATATTGGCTGCGATGGTGTGGCCGACTTCAACATTCTGATCCGGACAATTACCGCTTCGGGTGGCTGGTGGCAGATTCCCGTTGGTGGCGGTATTGTCAGCCAAAGCAAACCTGTTGCTGAGTATGAGGAAACGTGGACAAAGGCAGCGGGCATGCTGCGTGCGGTTCAAAGTAGTAATGTCAGCGATAGTTAGCGCGTTCTAATCCTGATGATCATTCGAGACGCAACTTGATTCTAGTCGTCGATAATTTTGACAGCTTTGTCCACAACCTTGCCAGGTATTTCAGGCAGTTGGGAGTGGAAACGAAAACCGTGCGCAATGATCAGGTTTCGATCGAAGATATCCGGGACATGCAGCCGCAGGCGATCGTTCTTTCACCCGGACCTTGTACGCCGGACGAAGCGGGAATTTCCTTGAACGTCGTAACCGCATTTCTCGAAACAATTCCGATTCTCGGGGTCTGCCTGGGACATCAGGCGATCGTACAAGCTATGGGAGGCAATATCTTGCGTTCGGTGTCGCCTGTTCATGGCCGGTCAGGCAGCATCATCCATGATTCCTCCGGTGTGTTCGAAGGCTTGCCGACGCCGATGACGGTAGGAAGATACCATTCATTGATCGCTGATGCGAAAAATGTACCGGGCTGCCTTGAGGTTACCGCCACACTCGATGACGGGACTGTGATGGCAGTCAGACACAACAAACATGCCGTCGTCGGACTCCAGTTTCACCCCGAATCCATTCTTACTGACCATGGCTATGAGCTGATCTCCGGTTTCCTGCGACTCGCCGGCATCGGTCATTCGTCCGACAACCTGCCTCAATCACTGCTCTCGCCGGGAGGTGTTTCATGATTCTCGAAGCGATCGTGACGACTCTCAACAGTGACGGGACCATCAACATTGCTCCCATGGGACCGGTCGTTGAGGATGAAGCAAAAGGTGGTTTGATTTTCGAAAGATTTGACTTGAAGCCATTTGAGACTGCCACGACTCACGCCAACTTGTTGAGATCGGGATGCGGAGTTCTCCATGTTACTGACGATGTCGAGCTGTTTGCGCTCGCGGCACTTAACCGACTTGATGAAGCGTCGGTCACAACAATCCCCGCCTCATCAGTGGACGGTGCGATTCTGAGCAACTGTTGCAGGTTCTATGAATTCAACGTTGAATTCGCTGATACGTCCTCGCCGCGGGCAACGTTCAAATGCCGGACGGTTGCCTCCGGAAGTCGCAGAGAGTTTTTCGGATTCAATCGTGCCAGACATGCGGTACTCGAGGCAGCGATACTGGCGACCAGGATTGCATTCATACCCGTCGAAGTGATCCTCAGGCAGTTTGAAGACCTGCGCACGATTGTCGCCAAGACCGGCGGAAAAAATGAAATCCGCGCTTTCGAGACGCTTGAGGAATATGTCCGCAGTACGACGGAAGATGATCGCTCATCAAATGTCGCAAAGAACGCGGGAGCATGATGGACGTCACAGAAGTGCAGCATGTCACGGTTTCTGCGCCGTCGCGGATCCCTTGCGGGCTGTTTTCCACCTCGAATGATGACGGACCATCTTTTGGAGGAATGGGGGTCATGCTTCGCAGTCCGCGGACGGAAATCTCAATAACCCCGTCGTCGCAGTTCGAAGTTTCCCGCGGCTCAGCGATTGTGAATGATCAGGTGTTTGCCGAATTGAGATCGACGATCACCACCATTGTGGATCGCTGGCTCCAACGATACGGCAGTATTGTCGACATACGAGACCGGCAGTTAGACGACTTCCCCGTCCGCGTAACCGTCAATTCAATTCCCGATCGCCATTACGGATTTGGCAGCGGTACTCAAATTGCTCTTTCTGTGGCCGCCGCGCTTTTCGGATGCGCTGGCCAGCCGCTTGCTGCGCCTGAAGAAATCGCTCCAGTTGTTGAACGTGGACGCAGATCAGCCATTGGTACCTATGGATTTTTTACCGGTGGTCTATTGATAGATCAGGGAAAAGTGCCGGGGCAGAGTCTTGCTCCGCTCGATTTCCAGATCGCGTTTCCTGAAGAGTGGCCGATCTTCATTGCATACGAGCGTACTCGGCGCGTCGTATCCGGACTTAAGGAGAAAGCCGCTTTTGAGCGACTTGAACCGACGCCCGATCACGAACGGGAGCACTCAATTTCGATCGTCCGGGACCGGATTGTTCCGGCGATTACCAGTCGCGATTACGACCGGTTTGCAGCTGGCCTTTACGAATTCGG
>JBCCFB010000074.1:0-24988 GCA_039029995.1 Planctomycetota bacterium | reverse complement strand
TACATACGTTGTCTTCTAACGATGAAGAGGTTGGTACAGGCTATAATTAGAGAAGCTTGAAAGGCTTAAAACACCGTGAAAATCTATCCGAAGTAAAACTGATACTAACAGTTTGATTGTTGAATCTCTATCGTGTGAAGCGGCAAACGTGGCGGTCCCGGCATGTTCACCATTCCAGGCCTCTGCAAAATCGTCGTCAAGAACCGCCCTGCACTTGGCAAACGTCAAGTCCGCAACCCCGGTACTGGCGAAATGGTATGGGCCAAGCCACGGCCAGCCAGCAAGCAAGTTAAGGTTCGCCCACTGAAGGGTTTGAAAGACATGGTTCTCTAGAACCGGTCGATGCTTTACAGCACACAACGAAAAAAGCCGCTGGTTCCTGCCAGTGGCTTTTTTTTGTGCTCGATTTTTAGTGCTCGATTTTTGTTCTTGATATTGCGATCAAAAAATCGTCGATCAGCGTACATTCACCGACTGCATCTACGCAGCAGCATCATCTACGTAGCATTTCATCAAATGCCTGCGCGACATTGTTTCTCTCGGCAATCACCCATACTGCAGTTCCGAACGCCATAACGGCCGAAAGGCAGACAAAAAGCACACCCGGCAGGTTGGGCCCGACGCGAAGTGGCTTCAAGGCAGCTGACAATTCCCGTTCGAGAACTTTCCAGCCTTCATAGCTCTGCTGATTGCCCCCGGCGACAAGCTGCACATTGCGCATCCATTCAACCGGCTCAACATGAAGATGTACGTTCCTGCCGGGCATAACGAGGCTGTTTCCAACCCATTTGGTGTTCTTATCCAGTTTGGTGGAAATGGCTTTCAGAACTGGCAGTAACTGATCCATCGAGATGTTGTATACAACGATACGGGCTCTCAGCAAAAGAACCACCAGTGAGACGCAAAGCCCGTAAAAGACGATCAACATGATCCAGACAAAGCCACCGAACTGACTTGCAGCACCTTCGGGAAAAAAGAGCTCCATTGGACCGGCGATCATCAGGCCCAACACAGCAATTGCAAGCGCAGCAGCATCTCGCGCGCCGGTTGTTACGAAGGGCGCGCGGGAAAGATTGATGATTCCGAGAATCAGCAGATAAACGGAAAGCGGTGCAATCGCGATACAGAAATGGAGTGGATCCATGAATTGCTAAAAATCGTTGGTTGTTGATTCGGCATGAGTCTAGTTTCAGGCCTGAATACGGTCAACGCGCAGAGGCTACCTCTGGCGATCGCAAATCATGATTCGTGGGTTGCAAGTTAAGTATTGCCAGCAAGTTGCTCCCGCTGCTTTTCAAACCAGTGGCGGGCGATAAAATCTTGCGTCTATGAAAGTGATTTCGCTCCAGTCAGGAAGCAACGGCAATTGCTTTTATGTGGAGACGGGCGATGTTAGGCTTCTATTTGACGCGGGGATCAGCGGCAAGAAGGCCAAACAACGACTCGCCGAGCATGGACGCAATATCGAGGATGTCGATGCGCTGTTTATATCGCATGATCATTCGGATCATGTGAGCTCTATGGGTGTGTACCAGCGAAAGTTCGGTATGCCGATCTACATTACCCGCCAGACGCTTCAGCAGTGTTACCGCTCAGCCAAGGTGGGACCGATTGAACGTGTGCGATTCTTTCGCGGTGGTGAGACCATCCTTTTTGACAACACGCAGGTCCACACCGTTCCCACCGCTCATGACAGTGTGGACGGTTGCGCATTCGTTGTCGAAGACAGTCATTCCGGTCAGCGCGTCGGCATACTGACGGATCTCGGACACGTTTTTGATGGCCTGAGGGATGTTCTGAAATCGCTGGATGCGGTTGTGATCGAAAGCAACTATGACGAGGGAATGTTGCGGTTCGGTCCGTACCCGGAACATCTCAAACGCAGGATTCGAGGTCGCGGCGGCCATCTGTCCAACGATGATGCAGCGCGCCTACTGGCCGAACATCGATCTGATCGACTCAAGTGGGCCTGCCTCTGTCATTTATCTGAAGAGAATAACGAACCCGATATCGCGCGAAAAACCCATGAGGAAATTCTGGGACACGACGTCAAAATCCATGTCGCGAGTCGCTACACAGCGAGCGGTATTTTTGAGCTGTGAGCACCATGCTCCACAGGCAAAGGCTCAGCAGGTAACGGCTCAACCGGCAAAGTCACAACGGGCTGGTGAACAGAGCGCGATGGAAACGAACGCAGGCGCGGAAGGTCGAAAAGCTATTTTCCCGCGACCGTTTTACCCAGCCAGATTCCGATCATCACCAGAGTCACCCCGGCGATCACGTTGGCACCAACGCTGCCGATAGCCGTTGGCATCGCCTGCTTTTGAGCCGCCTGAACAGTTTCAGCTGCAAATGTTGAGAACGTGGTCAGCGAACCTAGAAATCCAACACCTGCGGCAAGCTTCATTCTTGGCGACAGCCACGAGTCGCTGCTACCCACCAGCACACCGATCAAAAGGCAACCGGTCATGTTGGCGATAAACGTCCCCATCGGAAATTTGCTTTCAGCAAACGCCTGCGCAAACCCGTAGCGAACAAGCGCACCGAAGCTTGCGGCAATGCCGATGGCAAAGAGATCGAGGAAGAGTTTCATGTTCGAAGCGTTTCATGTCAGATGCCGCGCACAGGGCAGCAGGCCGTACCGGCAACCTGGAGGCCACCGAAATGAATTCCTAGAATTTCATACGACAGCCGAAGAATACGTTGTCGGAATTGAAATCAAACTTCGGTTCGCCAACTCCGACGACTTCCATTCGAACATCCTCTGCAGCGTGGTAGCGGTACTCGACGAAGAGATCCACCCCACGGCGGTACTTTAAGTTCGCTCCGGCCATCAACTGATAGGCGAAAGCCGAGTCGTTGCCGTCATTGGTTGTCAGGTTGACGTTGCCATCTTCAAAGTCTGGTTCGAGGAACATGAACCCGATACCGGCTCCGACATACGGCCGCCAGAATCTGACGTTTCTCACTCCCATGAATTCCCAGTAGACGTTGCCCATCCCCGAATAGGCGTTCAAGTCTCCGGCCCCCAGAAGTGGCGGTTCGGCAATCTGCAACAGATCAAAGTTCCGGAAAGAGAACTCAATCTCCGATCGCATGTTGTAACCCTGTATGGCCCCCAGCGCGATGCCGAATCCGCCTCCATCATCAAAATCGAACTGTGAAGGCGTCACTGCCGGGTCGTCCACAATCTGTGTCAACGACCCGATTTCAGAGAACCCCCCGAACAGGCTCAAGTAATAGCCGAATTCGTAGTCAAAGCAGTCGTCGTTGAACGCGTTGCATGCGTTGCAATCCGGTCCTCCTACTGTCTGTTGATAGACTCCATTACGATCCGCGCCGTAGCCGGGATAAGGTTCGCCGTACGGAGAACCCTGGTAAGGTTCATAGGGCGCGCTTTGCTGGTAGCCATACTGGGCATTTCCATAATTGTCCGGATAGTAGCCTTCCGGGTACTGGGGTGATTGACTTTGAGGAGGGTCCTGATCTGCCCCGTGGCGGTACTGCCCTTCAGGCCAGTATCCGTAAGCCGGTCTCGGCTCGCGAGCACGGTTGGCCGCCGCATCAGATTGAGCGGGGGGTTCAGGAGCCAATCGCCCTGGATACGGAAGCTGTTGATCCTCCGGTGAAATATCGGGAACCTGAGTCTGACCACCGGGAAGTTGAGGCGGCTGAAGATCCTGAAAATCAGGCTGCTGGTTCAGCGCGGGTTGCTGGTTCAGCGCGGGTTGCTGAAGCTGAACAGGAGGTTGCTGGATCGGTGGACGCTCCTGTTGTCCGGAAAGCACATCTGTCGGAGGCGGTCCGAAGGCGTCAAACCCCGGATCCTGGTTTTCCTGTTGTTGAACGCGTCCGAACTGTTCCTGCGTCGCTCCGGCTTGAGCGTAGCTGCCGTAATCCGCGTTGGAGGCAACTCGATGTGGAGGCTCGTATTGCATTTCGTGACGATACTCAACTTCGCGACGAAGCAGCTCCTCGGCGTCTTTCAAAATCTGTTCTTCGCTGTACTCTTCGACACCGACCCCCGGTTCCTCGAAGTAATGAGCATGTTGACCATACCGTTCGATAGGGGTTTGCGAATCGTAAAGCGCCTGACTTGCAGAGGGTGCCATGACAGCTGGCACGCCATCGTACGCCACTTGTCGGTAGCCATTGCCTGATTGTTGATAGCCAGTATTCTGCGGCCGTTGGATTGCAGAGGGCCCCGGAAATTCGCCGCTTGCTGCCGTCGAAAGTTGCGCAGGACTATATTGCGAACCCGGTGCTGGATAACTGTGTGCTGGATAACCGGACGCGTAATTCTGCGAAGCGCTGCCGTTGTATTGAGCCCGGGTTGCGGGCGCCCGGTAACTGGCTGCAGGCGTCTGCGCTGCGACCGAGTATCTGTTTTGTGGCACGGGCTTCTTACGAAAGTACTGCCCGTCGAAGTAGTATTCTTCAGTCTGGGCCTGAGAGGAAACTGCGCTGGAAATAATCACAGCGGAGATTAGAAAGCCGAGACCTATAGCGTTCAGCCGGGCAGACCGGTGACGATTCATCGCATGCACTCCACGAAACTACGCCCGGGGTCATCCATCCAATTGGAGATGCCCGGTTCAAGATCGGTGATTCGGCGCAGGGGGGAGTGACCGAATATCCGGCTCAATTGACACAATCCGGATTACCGGACTTATCGTCACAACCCGCAAAGTCCATCCAGCTTAAAAACGGAAATTCCCGACTTGCGCCAGCAGGAATCCGCTGAAGGTTCAATGAACCGTCAAATACTCGGGAAATAGAGACCACGATGAGCAATTCCGCTATGCAGGCACCCTTCGCGAGACGGACAACATTCGTAGAATGTTGGATTGGCCGCACACAAGTATCGTCGGGTGAAGCCAAACCGGACCGGCGGAAGTTCCCGTCTCCACCTCAAGGTGGTGCTCATGAAGGTGGCGCTCGTGGGCGGAACACCTTCTGGCCAGGGTCCGGCCGACTGAATGACAAACTACGGCAGCTCAATGGACCTAAATCAAGAAGTTCATCACGAAACGTTTGGGAACGGGATAACGCTTTTATGCCAGCCCATGCCGTGGCTGGAGTCCGCGGCTTTCTCGTTTTCGGTTCCAGCGGGATGCAGATTCGATCCGCCCGGAAAACTTGCGCTGGCGAACTTCACCTGCGAAATGGTTCAGCGGGGCTGTGGAGAATACTCCAGTCGGGAATTCATCGAAGCTCTCGAGATGCTCGGAGTTAACTACTCATCCTCGGTCAGCGTCTATCGTTCTCATTTCGGCGGGGCGATGCCTGCCGGCCAACTGCTGGACGCTTTGTCGATCTATCGCGATGTCATCTGTAATCCGCATATGCCTGACGCCCAGGTTGAAGATGGACGACTGGTCTGCCTTCAGGAACTCAGTGCGATTCAGGACGATCTCGGTCAACGTTCGATCATCAATCTCCGCCAGCGCTACTACGGGGATCCGGACGGACGGATAGCAGAGGGCGATCATGACTCAATCATGTCGATCACGATGGACGACATTCGGAAATTCCATCGTGAACAATACGTGCCCGAGGGCATGATTATTGCGGTTGCCGGCAAAGTCGACTGGCAGCGCCTGAGAGACCATGTTGCCGAATTGTTCTCTGGATTCAGCGGCAATAGTCCTCCGGAACAGGCCGCGTCTGATCCGGAACACGGTGTGTTTCATGTTCCCCAGGAAAGCGAACAGACACATATCGCGATAGCCAGTCCGGGAGTTGCGTTCAGCAGCCCTGATTATTTTACGGCCAGGGCAGCGATCGGTGCGCTCAGCGACGGCATGAGCTCGCGGTTGTTCACGGAAGTCAGGGAGAAGCGCGGACTTTGCTACACCGTTTATGCCTACTGCCACACGCTACGCGATCGCGGCAGCGTTATCTGCTACAGCGGCACATCCGCTGACCGCGCCCAGGAAACGCTTGATGTGCTGATCGAACAGATCATAGCGCTCTCGGAGGGGATTTACGAGCAAGAGCTTGCCCGACTCAAGGTACAAAACCGGAGCGGCCTCATTATGCAGCAGGAATCCTGCAGCGCCCGTGCAGGAAGTATCGCAGGCGACTGGTTTCACCTCGGCCGTGTTCGCTCACTCGATGAGATCAACTCGACAATCAACAGCTTGACCGTTGAGTCGATCAATGAGTATCTGCGAAACAATCCACCGACAGAATTCGACGTTGTGACTCTCGGACCGCGCCCGTTGACGCTTCGAAACGGCGCAGGTTCAAAAACCGGCTGATTACGACCTCATTGAAATTTTCAACACGCTATTCTTTTCATCATGCTATGGAATACCGCACACATACGCTCGATAACGGATTGCAGATTCTCGCTGAAGTGAATCCGCGATCGTATCTTTCATCCTTTGGTGTATTCGTCCGCACCGGAGCGCGTGATGAACAGCACGACATCAGCGGTGTCAGTCATTTCCTTGAACACATGGTGTTCAAGGGAACCCCCAATCGCGACGCAGAGCAGGTCAATCGTGAATTGGACGAAATGGGCTCGGCGAGCAATGCCAGAACGAGCGAGGAAAGCACGATCTACTACGGGAACGTGTTACCTGAATTTCAAACAAGAATGATTGATCTGCTTTCTGACATCATGCGCCCTTCGTTAAGACTGGAGGATTTTGAGACGGAAAAGAAGGTCATCATTGAAGAGATTCTGATGTACGCTGACCAACCGCCCTACGGCGGACACGAAAAGGTCATGAACGACTATTTTGGCGGCCATCCCCTTGGACAAAGCGTACTCGGGACAGTCGATACCGTCTCCGGATTGACTCCGGAAGCCATGCACGCCTATTTCGAACAACGCTACAGCCCGGGCAATATGGCGATTGCGGCCGCGGGCAACATTGACTTCGATCGTTTGATTGAAGACGTCGAGAGAAACTGTGGTTCATGGAAGCACTTCGATGCGAACCGCCCCGGCACCGATGCAGAGCCGACGTTCGGATTCGAGCAGTTGCACAAACCTAATTCACATCAGCAGTACATCATTCAGTTAACCCCGGGGCCGGACAATCGCGATCAAAGGCGGTTTGCACTGCGGGTGGCGACATCCATACTTGGCGATGACAGTGGCAGTCGCCTGTACTGGAAATTCGTTGATTCAGGACTGGCTGAATCAGCCGGTATGGGAGCGTACGAATACGCGGACAACGGACTCGTGATGACGTTTCTTTGTTGCTCTCCGGATGTGGCGCAGGACAACCTCAAACGACTCGATGAAGTCAAACGAAGCACTTCTGTTGAACCGATTTCGCAAAAAGAGCTTGACCTCGCAAAACGCAAAATTGCGTCGCACATCGTACTTGCAAGCGAGAGGACCATGACCCGCATGTTCTCCGTCGGGTCACAATGGCTGACAGGACTCGACTACAAGACTCCTGCAGAGATTGCGGAACTTTATGAGTCGATAACTCTGGACGATGTCATCCAGTCTTTACACGACTTCCCGATGACTCAGAGCATGACGCTGGTAGTCGGTCCGAGAGACGATCTGGTGTCGGCAGAAGCCTGACAATTTCGTTTTGTATTGAACCGCGAAATACTGCTTCTCTTTGTTTCAAAGCGCAATTTCAATGCGCGATTCCAACGGCGCTTTTTCATGCGATTCATGCGCGCTGCTTTTTTTGACGCGTATTTATCTTCCGCTGGTGGGGTCTCTCGAGGTTCAGTTCGGGTTATGATGGCGGCTGCAATTGCTTCATTCCCGAATCGCGTGAGATCCAATGCAGCTTACAGTTCTTCGTGCGCTTTTTTTCTGCATCGTTTTGTCGTTTTCGCCTTCGCTATTGAAGGCGCAACAGCTCGAACTTGAACAGGGCGATCATATATCGTTCATCGGCAATACGATGGCCGACAGAATGCAGCATGACGGCTGGCTTGAAACGATGATCCAGCTTCGTCATCCGCAACACGAACTCGTGATTCGCAACCTGGGCTTTGCGACGGACACCCTCACGACGAGGATGCGTAGCCGCGATTTCGGAAGTCCCGACAAATGGCTTACGGCTGCGGGAACTGACGTTGTGTTCATGATGTTCGGCTTCAACGAATCATTCGACGGTGAAGACGGTATTGAAAAGTTCAGACGTGACCTGCTCTCTGAAATCGGCCGATTGAAATCACAGAGCTACAACGGAGATTCAGCTCCGGCCGTTGTCATGATCTCGCCGATCGCCAGTGAGAACCTCGAGACTCACAACCTTCCGGATCCGGCCGAGGCAAATGCGCGGATCGGTTTGTACGCACAAGCGATGAAACAAATCGCCGCGGAAAACTCCATTCCGTATGTTGACCTGTTCAGCACCAGCCAGATGCTCTACGCGGCGTCAGACGTGCCTCTGACGATCAACGGCATCCACTTGAACGAAACCGGCAACCGGCTGATTGCCGAAGTCATCGCTTCGAGTCTGTTTGATGAGGACGGTTTTTCGGAGAGCGACATCGGCTATTCGAAGGGTGCGATGGAGGAGCGGGCTGAAGCCACCCGCGCTGCCGTGCTTGAAAAGAACTTCTACTGGTACAACTTCTACCGGACAACCGACGGTTATTCCATTTACGGAGGCCGCGCGGATCTCAGGTTTATCGAAGGACAAACCAACCGGGTGGTCATGGATCGGGAAATGGAGATCCTCGATATGATGACCGCAAACCGCGACGCGCTGGTTCACGCTGCCGCAAATGGAGCGGACTACGAGGTTGATGACTCCAACCTGCCTCCGTTTGTCCCCGTTGTCACGAACAAACCCGGCGATGGTCCTGATGGAACTCATCTCTTTCTCTCCGGCGAAGAAGCGATCAGCCGCATGAATGTACTTGAAGGGTTTCAAGTCAATCTGTTTGCGGATGAAGCGATGTTTCCTGAACTGATCAATCCCGTGCAGATGGCCATCGATCCGCAGGGAAGAGTCTGGGTTGCCGCGTGGGAAAGTTACCCGCACTGGAAGCCGCGGGATGAGATGAATGACAAACTGCTCATCCTTGAAGATACGGACAACGATGGTAAAGCTGACGTTTGCAAGACGTTTGCTTCGGGCTTGCACAACCCGACGGGATTCGAATTCTGGGGCGGTGGCGTGCTGGTCTCGATGGGACCGGACGTACTCTGGTTACAGGATACCGACGGTGACGAGGTTGCTGACAAAACGACCCGGGTTGTCATGGGGCTTGATACGGCCGACACCCACCATACGGCCAACTCGTTTACCTTCGGGCCTGGCGGAGGCATCTACTTTCAGGAAGGGACCTTTCATCAGACTCAGGTGGAATCCCCCTACGGTCCGACCCGGAATTCCAATGGCGCGGTCTACAGGTTCGACCCCAGAACGCACGAGTTCATCGCCTACACGCCGACCGGATATGCCAATCCTCACGGCCATGTTTTCGATCGCTGGGGGCAGGACATCATTCACGATGGAACCGGCTCGGTGCCATTTCACGGGGCCGTCATCTCGGGCCATCTCGACTTTCCCAACAAGCATGGTGGCGCTCCGGTTGTATACAACCGCCGGACGCGCCCCTGCCCTGCAACCGAGTTGATATCCAGCCGGCATTTTCCTGATGAGATGCAGGAAGAAATGCTGGTTCTGAACGTAATCGGTGACCTTGGCTTGCTGCGATACAGGATCACTGATGATGGTTCAAGTTTCCAGGGTGAAGAACTCGAGCCGCTGCTTCTCAGCGACGATCCGAATTTCCGTCCTGTCGATGCAGAGTTCGGACCACATGGTGAATTGTTCTTTACCGACTGGCAGAACCCGGTGATCGGCCACATGCAACACAACCTTCGTGACCCCAGCCGTGACCAGACTCACGGACGTGTCTATCGAATAACGCATACAAGTCGTCCTCTAGTCGAACCGGATGCGATCGCGGGACAACCGCTGCAAAAGCTGTTTGAACTTTTGAAGTCACCCGAGAACAGAGTTCGACATCGCGTGCGAATCGAGTTGAGTCATCGTGACAGCCGGGAAGTCGCTGACGCACTGCATAACTGGATCGTGTCGCTTGATACGGCATCACCTGAATACGAACACAACCTTCTCGAAGCACTATGGGTTCACCAGCAACACAACATGGTTAACAGCCGCCTGCTGGAGCGCATGTTGAATTCCGAAGACTTCCGGGCACGTGCGGCTGCCGCGCGCGTCCTGTGTTACTGGCGCGACAAAGTTGACAATGCTGCCGAGCGTCTTGTTCAGGCGGCGGACGACGAACATCCGCGGGTCAGATTGGAAGCCGTGCGAACGGCCAGTTATTTCGGAACCCTGCGTGGACTGCCTGCGCTTGCGAAAGCGATGGAGAAACCGACCGACCGGTTCATCGACTACGTTGCCAAAGAAACGATGCGGGCATTTCCCGACTGGAAAAACCGGATCGCCGATTCGAATCTGCTGGATTCGCTGAGTGATGAATCAGCAGCGTTCTTCCTGACGCGGCTTGGTGGCGGAGAATTGAATTCGCTCCAGCTGACGCCTGCGGCAGCACGCCACATCCTGGCTCGCGGCGACATCGAACAGGGATTGCGCGAAAAGGCGATGAACTTCATGGTGGAAGCAGATTCATCCAACCCGATCGATGTCCTGCTGGATGCTGTTGAACGAATCGAAGCCACCGGGGGAAGCAGCAATGCGACCAACCAGATTGTCAGAATGATCTCCGACCGGTCGCGCGATGAGCTTCAAGCCGGTCGTGAGCGACTGGCGGCACTTGCCACGCGTAGCAGCGAGCCGCGACTCCGCCAGATTGGACTTGTCGGACTGGTTACAGCTGACGGAAACGTCACCGAAGCCCTCGCTCTTGCCGGCGCTCGAAAAGAATCCATGGTCGATCTGCTTTCGTCGGTTTCGATGTTGCCTGATCCGACGTTGAGCCGGCAGCTCTACCCGCAGATGATCAACGCGATCAGGAACGCGTCCGAGGAGTCAGTTCAAACCGCACCGATCGCCCGATTCATACGAATCGAGTTGCCGGGCAACGGCCGGATCCTCACGCTCGCCGAGGTCGAAGTCTACAGTTCCGGTACGAATGTCGCTCCAGCCGGTAGTGCGACGCAAAGTTCTGTCGGACACGGTGGGGTCGCTTCCCGGGCGATCGATGGAAACACATCCGCCAGTTGGACCGACGGTGGACAGACTCATACGTCGGAATCCACCAACGGTCCCTGGTGGGAAGTTGATCTGGGCACTTCCAGACCGGTCGAGACGATCCGGATTTTCAATCGTCAGGACGGCGACCTGGGCGGCCGGCTTGAGGGTTTCGTGATCAAAGTACTTGATGAGAACCGCAATGAACTTTTCGCCTCTGGTCCGGGTGCCGCACCGGCACCAATGAGCGAATACACAATCGGAACCATGTCCGAGGATGCACGGATTCGCCTGGCATCTATCGACAGCATTTCATTGATCCGCGGAAATGAGACAGAAACTTTCAATGCTCTTGCAGACATCATTGACTCGGACGCAGCGGCGGAAATCCCGTTTCGCGCTGCCGCCGTCAAGTCGATTCAACGCGTACCTGCAAGGTTCTGGACTGCGGAAAGAGCCGGTAGCCTTGCAACCAGATTGCTTGACGAAGTCCGCGCATTGCCGGTCGATCAACGGAACTCTGCGGGAGCTGCAGATGCGATCCAGCTTACGTCAGCACTTGCCGCAGTACTGCCTGCGGAACAAGGAGCTCCTATCCGGGCTGCGATTGACGAAATCGGAGTTCAGATTATTCGTATCGGAACAGTTCCGCACCGGATGGCATACGATCGCGAGTTGATCGTTGTTCAAGCGGGCAAACCGATTGAAATCATCTTCGAAAACACAGATATGATGCCGCACAATCTCGTTATCACGAATCCGGGATTCATGGAGAGAATCGGTGAAGACGCGGAGAAGATGTCGCAGAATAAGGATGCGATGGCACAACATTACGTTCCACGGTCCAGGCAAATCCTGTTGTCGAGTCAACTCATTCAACCTGGTGAAAACCAGCGTATGACTTTCGAGGTTCCTTCACGTCCTGCTATCTATCCGTATGTTTGCACGTATCCCGGACACTGGAGGCGGATGTACGGTGCATTAATTGTTGTCGAAGACAAAGCAGCTTATACGGCCGATCCCGAGGGATACCTTGCGGCGCAGAAGATCGAGATTGAAGACGAGTTGCTGACGCTTCAGCAACGGACGAAAACTGAATGGTCGATGGAGAACTTTGAGGACACCTTTGCGGGTGAGATGGAAGACTTCTACGCAGGCCGTGACTTCCGCACCGGTTCGCAGATGTTCAAGCTGGCAAGTTGCGTTTCCTGTCATAAGATGCAAGGCGAAGGTTACGAGATCGGTCCTGACCTCACTGCGGACCTTGATCCCGAATGGGGACCTTATGAAATCCTTGAATCGTTGATCGATCCGTCCAAAAAAATTGACGACAAATATCGCTCGGAGATTTTCGCTCTGGATACCGGTGACATTGTTTCCGGAATTGTTACGTTCGAGGACGACGACATTGTGAAAGTGGTTGAGAATCCACTTGTTGCTAACGAACCGAGGATCATCGAAACCGACTGGATTGAGGACCGTCGGCAGTCAGAAGTCTCAGTAATGCCGGAAGGGTTGCTGGACAATTTGACCCGCGAAGAAATCCTCGACCTTGTCGCATACATTGTCGCCGAGGGCGACAAGGATCATGAACTCTTCAAAGACAGCCACAATCATTGAACCGGCACTGATCGGGCCGGCCAAAAATAAAGCCCGCACTCAGGAGAACTGACCGAGTTCAGCCGGAGTGCGGGCGAATTGCCTTGCACGATTTCTGTGGCCACCGCGATGCGGGTAGCCGCAGATTTGATACCGCCGCTGTTAGAACGGAATATCGTTTTCATCGTAGGTTGCCCCTTCGTCGAAAGCGGCATTCACATCTGCAGAGTTGGCATCGCCGGCCGGCGATGCTGCTGCTGCACCGCTGAGCACGCGGAAACTGAGTGCCTCTGCGTTGAGGAAATATTTGACTTCACTCTGAGCGTCTCTCTGCCATTTCCGGCCGCTCAGGCGGTAGGTAATCTCAGCATCGTCTCCGACCTTGAGTTCATCAACGGTGTCGCAACCGTCCTGAATGAACTCGACGGGAACGTAGTTGGTAAATCGACTGGATTCCTGCTCGAGCACGACGAGTCGCTTGCGAAATCCCTTCTGGCCGTAAGTCTTGGTCTCTTCAATGTGGCAAACGATACCGCGAACGGTTGGCTGACTCATTCTTCCTTGTCCTTTTCCCGGGTTGTGCCGGATTCGTGATAGTGGTGCGCGAAAGTGCTTCGCACAGTTTTGAGGGATCATCTTACTCTTCCATAGGCTTGCTGATAACAGGCCGGACAAAGGCCGAAATCCTTTCGGAACGTCTTCCCTCGGCCAATTCCTCTGGACTGTTTGAACAATCGTGTTGAACCGGTAACGGGGTTTGTGCGACAATGAAAGGCGAAAAAGGGGTCGACTAAATGCGGCCACCAGTCACAATGGCGGGCTTTCTATCCCTGTTTTCAGGACCAATATGTCCCAGGTAGAGCAGACTTTGACCAGCGGAAGAAAACGGCGCGACATTCCGGCCGGAACGTGGATCCAGTGTCCAGGTTGTAAATCGCCAATCTTTGCCAAAGAAGCTGAAAAGCGGCTGCGCGTGTGTCCGGAATGTGATTTCCACATGTACGTTTCGGCAAGCCAGCGCATCAGACAGGTGCTGGACGAAGGTACATTTGAGGAATGGGACGCAGGGCTGCTATCCGGGGATCCGCTGGAATTCTCTGACAAGTCACGGACTTACGTCGATCGACTGGAAGCCGAACGGAAGAAGACGGGTTTGACCGATGCTGCTGTGACCGGATGCGGCATGATCCGCGCACGTCGAGTAGCTATCGGCGTCACAGACTCGCAGTTCATCATGGGTTCAATGGGATCGGTTGTCGGAGAACGCCTGACGCGCTTGATCGAGCGAGCTACCGAACAGAATCTTCCGCTGATCATCATCAGCGGCAGTGGCGGTGGCGCAAGGATGCACGAAGGCATTCTATCGCTGATGCAGATGGCAAAAGTATCCGCGGCCCTTGCGAGATACGACAAATCCGGTGGTCTGTTCATCAGTGTCCTGACCAACCCGACAATGGGCGGAGTGGCTGCAAGCTTTGCCTCCCTCGGTGACATCGTATTCGCTGAGCCGAAAGCCCTAATCGGATTCGCGGGTCCGAGAACTATCAAAGCCACCATTCGCATTGAATTGCCTGAAGGCTTTCAGACCAGCGAGTTTCTGCTCAAGCACGGCTTCATCGACCGAATCGTCTCGCGCGACAAACTGAAATCTGAAATCGCTCGGGCGATCGACTATTGCGGTAAGTAGACGCAACACTTCAGAATGTCAACTTTGAAGTTGCCGGTATTTCACTGACTCCCAGCAAGCAAGACTGCGCGTAAGACAATCCTGTGTCAACAATTCAGCGGAATGTCTAATTGATGTTGTCGCGAAATCATTGCCGCTCTGTTTCCACTCAAACGCTCAGCGCAGTGTCTCTTTCCTACGCAGCAATTTCTTTGATCATCTGCGTCGTAGCCCGAAAATACGCCCGGATGACCTGAAACTCCAGTGATCGGCTTTGCCGGCTCACGTCAGATGGTCTTAAGATTTAGAACCTAGCATCTGATCGACCGGATATTGTGCTTGATCAGGAGTTTGATCGGCGTCGTCGGTGCATACAATGGAGTTGCGCATACAATGGAGTTGCGGCGGATGGAACGCCGGACTCTTCTCCAATGCTGGAACCGGAACAGATTATGGGAATTCTCGACAAATTCAAAAACGTGTTCAGTGCTGACAAAAAACTCGGCCTGCTCGATGTCGGTGCGCGTTTTACCCTCGATCGCCACGCCTTTACCGGTACGATGTCGAAATTTCATGTCGCGACTGAAATCGGAACCGGCAAAAGACTCGGAATCAAACTGCTCGACGAGGAAAAACTCGCCTATTTCCGCAGTCGTTTTAAGGGCCTTAATAAACCAGATGAAGGCGCGATCGGGTCACGGATGGATCACGAACAGATCGTAAAGACGCTTGAATATGGAAAAACGCTCACCGGTCAGGACTACATACTGATGGAGTATGTCCACGGCCCGGGCGTAAATGTGGTGATCAAGAACCAAGAGCCGAAAGCCGTCGCGAATCGCTTGAAGTTGATCCGGCAGATGGCCGACGCTATTCAACACGTCCATGATCGCGGATTTATTCATCGCGACATCTGTCCTCGAAACTTCATTTGTCATGAAGACTACGACTGGTTGAAGCTTATTGACTTCGGACTCTCTATTCCGAACGAGGCTCCATTCCGGCAACCCGGTAACCGGACAGGTACTCCGCAATACATGGCTCCCGAAATCGTTCGTCGCCGGCAGACAGATGAACGAACCGACATTTTTGCTTTCGGGGTTACTGCCTACCGCTTCCTTACATGGGAGCACCCATGGGGATCAACTGACACGACAGGGACTGCGGCGCTGGTTCATGACACAAAGGAACCACGCAGCATCTTCGACCATCGTCCGGACCTGAATGAAAAGCTCGGCAAGGCAATTCACAGATGTATCGCCGTAAAACCGGATCACCGCCCGCCGTCGATGAAGAAGTTTCTTTCTTCGATACGCGAAGTCAAAACGGAAACCGCATAGAGCAATCGAAACTCTAAGCCGTTGACCAATCTATACGTCGGTTGAATCGGAGGATGGACTACCTTCGACCGACGAATCATTGGCTGGACTTTCATCCTTTGGGCTAAAGCCCTCACGCTTGATTCTGGATTTTCGTCGTGCGTCGCGAAGGGCAAATTTGTCGCGAGCAGCCATCAAACAGAACTCTCTGCGATTGAACGCCAGTTGCCGCGTGCGAACGACTTGAAATCCCCAGCTCTTCACAAGCGAAATATAGGCTGGCACCTCATCGATAAGGTCCCAGTCGTTGACTTTCAAAGTCAGTAACATGCCTGCCACGTTCACCGATTCGTGGTTCACGATATCCCGAACCGTGTCGAGCGTGTATTTCGGCGCGATATTCAGATCAGCCATCAGCCAGCGAACTTTGCTGAAGTCCCGTTTGCGGACTTCGTGCCCGCGCCGCCGAATCCAGGTCACATCGGAATTCTGTTCAATTTCCGGCTCCATTTCAGCAGGATCGACAGCAATGACTTTTGCTCCGAGTTCAAGCAGCAGTTCACACGCGCCGCCGGGTGCACTGCCGATTTCAGCACAGACATCCCCCGGTGCGATTGAAATTCCTGACCAGAGCAGAGCCTCTTTCAACTTGAAGTAAGCGCGGCTGGTTCGTTCGGATTGAGTATCAAACAATGGAACTCCTCCGGGCCATCTCCCCTGCCGCGTTACGGCATGATGGAAGCCGTACCACCATTCATCGGGACTGACCATCACGATGTCGGCCACCAGAGAGTCGGTAGGAGCGACGCGGTTGACGCTGACAACATGACCGTTTCGTTCGCTTTCGGTCTCAAACAAGCCGGCTACTTCTGCAGCAAGCGGACTCACCCCCGGTTCGAAACCCGCGTTACCGGGAACTGCCGTTTCGCGCTGATACACATGCAGGGTCCGGCACTGCCTGACATGCTCGTTCGCACAGACTTCTCCTACCAGTTCACCTGCGTCTGTTCCCTTTACCTTACCCAGTGACCAGCCGTAAGTTCTCGCAAGCGTCGATGGTAGCGAGAATCGTTCTGGAGGCGGATTTTCCGGATTCACCTTGAACGTTAGAAAGCCGGGACGGGAAAAAGCCAGCTTCAACGGGGCAAACGGCACATTCTTCAGTCCGAGGATCTCTTTCCTTGCGGCCGCTTCGGCACCTGCCTGGCAGATCACAAAGACAAAACTGGACGGTATTTCAGCGCTTTCGGACATTAAAGTGCTATCACTTTTTGAATTCGGGGGGTCCGGTCATCCGATGGCGTTTTATCGCGAGGATCACGACCTCAGCACGCCATCCAGATTTTCCGGCTGACCATCCTACACGGAAAATCGCCGGTCGTTGCCACGGTTTGTGATTGATCTTTGTAACAATTACACGTTGTCATAGAATTTCAGCAGATGTCCGGGATGGCAATTCGGACCTGACGAGCAATCCGCCCTTTTGACAGTGCGAATTGTTGACTGTGCAGAATGACACTGCCAGGCGTCAGGTAGAGTGCCAGCAGGATGTCTCACAGAAAATGATTGTTCTGTGATGACCCACCATGTTCCGCCTTCGACCCGGCGGGCAATTCCGTAGTCAGCAAACGGCAGTAACTGCCGTGTTGACCGATTTCAGGCGCAAGGAGGGCTCCTGATGGCTGAGACATTGAAATTCATCCACGCAGCGGATTTTCATCTGGATGAGCCAGTTTCCGGGTTACCGCGGATTCCTGCGCATCTGAAGACAGTTCTGGCGAACGCACCTTACGACGCGGCAACGCGCGTCTTCGATCTTGCGATATCAGAGCGAGTCGATTTTGTGCTGCTTGCCGGCGACTTATTTCACATCGATGCAGCCGCACCTCGTGCCCCGGCGTTTCTGCTGGGTCAGTTCGAGCGGCTGGCGGAAAAAGAAATACACGTCTACTGGGCCGGTGGAACCGTTGATCAACCAGATCGCTGGCCTGCATCGATTCCACTACCTGAAAACGTGACGACATTCAGTTCCACGTACGTCGATGCAGTCGAACACATTCGTGACGGAACTGTCGTCGCAACAATTCGGGGAGCCGGACATGACCCGAAACGCAAGAGCGGAGTAGACTTTTCGGCGGGTACCTCCGAGACGTTTGCGATTGCCCTGACCCATGGCGATTTTGACCCGTCTGCTCTTACCGCTCACAACGTCAGGTACTGGGCACTTGGTGGCCGGCACAAACCGACGAAACTGGACAAAACCGGACATATCGCTGCATATTCAGGCACTCCACTCGGCCGTTCGCAAAAGGAATCCGGACCGCACGGCTGCAAAATCGGCCGCGTGGACTCCAGTGGCAAACTGTTTGTTCAGGATGTTGAAACGGACACCGTACGCTGGATGCCACAGAAAGTCGCCATCGAGGAAACACATTCTGTCGGCGAGCTCAAGAAAATCCTTCTCGAGCGCGGCTTGAAAATCGCGACGGACAATGCCGAACAGACTGTCCTGACCAACTGGTACCTTTCACCTGCCGGCGATTTCAATCCGGCACTCAGGCGAACGGAAGTTCGTGATGAGTTGCTGGAATGGCTGCGTGACGAATTCGGTCGCGGCGAACAAGGTATCTGGTCTGTCGATCTCAAGATTGATCCTCCGGAATCGCTGCCGATGGCGTGGTACGAGGAAGACACAATTCTCGGTGAATACCTGAGAGCCGTCGGCAGGCACCAGAGTGATGACTCTCTGAAGCTGATTCTTCATGACTATATGCCGGCCAATGTTCAATCGGAGATGCTTAACAATCTGGGGCACGTTCCCACGGCGCGACGAGATGAAGTGCTTCGGCGAGCCGCGTTGACCGGAATTGAGTACCTTGCCGTCGGTCGTGATACCACAGCCACAATCGACGTAGACCAGCCCGTAGTTTGACGACAACCCTTCAGCTCATGAACGAGCTCGAATCCGGGTTTATCCCGGTGACCCGCAAACAGAAATACTGCGACAAGGAGTGAGCGCGGTGAGAGTAACTGACCTACAAGTAGACGGATTCGGAGTCTGGAAAGGCCTGACCGTTGAATCACTGTCTGACGACATCACGATCTTTCACGGGCAGAACGAAGCCGGAAAGACAACGCTGATGCAGTTCGTCCGCACGATGCTGTTCGGTTTTTCCGAAGCACGTCGCGACAAGTACACTCCTCCCGTCTACGGGGGGCTTGCCGGTGGTTCGATGGATGTCATGTCACCACGCGGATCGTTTGAGATCCAGCGGCACATGGATCCCGGCCGACTACTGGATGCCGAAGGCGATCTCGCACTGACCGATACGAATACCGGGACGGTACATGGGCGAGCCCAATTGAGCGACCTCATGTCGGACATCGACGAGTCGATCTTCAACAACGTTTTTGCAATCGGCTTGCGCGAAATCCAGGAACTCGGCGCGCTCAACAGCACAGATGCAGCCGAACATCTCTACAAACTGACCAGCGGGCTGGACCGGGTTTCACTGATCGACGTGATGAACGATCTGCGAGCCAGGCGCGACAACATTTACGCAAAGGATCCGGCTGACGAATCACGACTCGCAGAACTGACGCGCAAGCGAAACGAGCTGATGCGCGAGATCGACGAACTCAAGACCAAAGGAAAACGCTGGTCGCGAATCGCGGCGCAGACCAACGACGTTTCCAGCCAGCTCGAAGAATTGAACAGCCAGTTGAAAGAGCTTGAACGGGAATCACGCCTGGTCGAGATCGCAACTCAGATCAGCAAGCGCTGGGTCAATCGAAGAACGCTCACCGATCAAATCAACTCATTCGGCAAACTGCCTGAACGCAGGGACATTGACGTCGAAAAACTGGACGACCTGAACGAACGGGTCACCCAGCAACGTGAGCGAATTAAACAGGTTCGTGATCAGCGCAAAGCGGTAAAGAAAGAGGCGATGGACCTGCCGATCAACCGCAGGCTTTGGCGCGAGAGAGCGACTGTCGAGGCGATCACCGCTCATCAGCCGTGGGTTGAATCACTGGAGCGAACTGCATCACGCTTGCAGAATGAAATCGACGGAATTGAAAACAGCCTTGTCGGGGAAGTTGACGGTCTGGGCATGCAGCTCAAAATCCGGGCCAAAGACGTACACGATCTCGGTAACCGCGGCCTTTCCTCATTGAAGTCAGTTGCCAAGAAACTTCTGGATCAGCAGGAGCGCCTCAAGCGAATCAAGCAGGAAGGCGAAAAGGCCGGATTGGAACTCGGACAGAATGAAGAGCGGCTTTCCGGCTCATTGACTGACACCAGCACGATGGGGTCAATGGAAGATATCAGCCGCCATGTAAACCGGCTGCGAAGGCGAATCGAACTTTAAGAAAAAATCGAGCGACTGAACAACAGCCGTCGCGAACTTGAAAGAGAAATCGACTCCGTCGTTAACGATCAGGTACTCCCTGTCGAGAAACTGTCCATCATCGGCGTGGTTTTCATTTTCGGCATCGTTCTGCTTGGAATGGGAATCTTCAGTGAGGTCTGGGGAACATCGCTCTGGACTCAAACCACGCAGAATGTCGGTTACCTGTTCATGTTGCTCGGTGCGGTCTTCGGCTTCATTGCCATGGGGATGAAGTACCACTGGGAACGAGTCGCGCGTGAAGAGCTCGAAGATTTCCGGCACCAGATGGATATCGTGAGACAACAGCTCAAACGCTCCAAGACAGAGCGTGACGAAATCGAGCGTCAGATTCCGGACTCACTCGGCCAGTGGGATCTCGAACTGCAGGACGCAGAGCAGCGTCTGCAGCGACTCGAGGATCTCGTGCCACTGGAAAGTCGCGTCCAGAATTCCAGAATGCACATGGAAGAATTGCGACGCCGTATTTCGGCTCAGGAACATGAAGTCGAGCAGGCGGACGTTCAATGGCGAGCGGCCCTGCGGACTGCCGGATTACCGGAATTGCTGGAGCCACTTCAGCTAAAAGAAATCACTCAACGCTCATCACGAATCTCGGGATATCACACCCGTCTTGAGCAGTACAAGAGTGAGTTGATCGAACGTGAGAAAGAGCTCACTCAGCTGACCACACGAATCGATACAATCTTCCATGATGTCGGGCTTCGATTCGGTAAAGACAAAGACGTTGGCGTTCACGATCGCCTTGCGCGACTGACGCGCGAACTCAACGAACAACGTGCTCTTATCACCAACCGAAAAGAACTGGCTGGTCGTTACCACTCGCTCCGTTCCAAGATGAACCGTGCCAAGCGGGAACTGGAGAAGATGCTGGGAGTTCGCCGGAAGCTACTCGCACGTGTCGGAGCTGAGGATGAAAACGAATTCAGAACGTTCCATACCAAACACGAACAGCGACAGGACCTTGTTGAAAAACGCCGCAGCCTGACGGAACAGATCTCTGTCGCGCTTGGTAACAACTTTGAAGAGCACGATATCTCTGAATATCTTGACGCCTACAACCAGTTGGGCCTTGAGAAGAAATGGGAAGCGATTCAGGCGGACATCGAAGAACTCAAAGAGCGCCAGACGCGACTGCACCAGCAGCGCGGTGAACTGCTGCAGGAAGTAAAAGCTCTCGGCGAAGACTCGCGCATGGACGAAGTCCGGCTTGAGCTCAACGCAGTGGACGTCGAAATAAAAGAGCTGAAAAAACAATGGCAGGTTCTCGGATCGAGCATGCGGATGCTGGAGTCCATCCGGGAAACCTTCGAATCCAAACGACAGCCGGAAACGCTGCGTGAAGCGTCTGAGTATCTCGACAGCCTGACCGAAGGTCATTACACGCGGATCTGGACGCGGTTGGTCGGGGAAGAGCTGCTAGTGGATAACCATGCCGGTGAAACGATTACGGTCGACACGTTATCCCGCGGTACTCGTGAAGCAGTTTACCTGAGTCTGAGAATGGCTCTCGTGACGGCCTATGCACGGCGCGGCGCGGTACTGCCGCTGGTCCTGGATGATGTCCTTGTCAACTTTGACGCCCGACGGGCACGTTCAGCTGCAAAGCTGCTTTGTGAATTTGCCCGCAATGGATACCAGATCCTGATGTTCACCTGTCACGATCACATGCGTGATATGTTCTACGATCTGGACGCGGATGTCCGCATTCTCCCCTACCACAAAGATGTCGTCGAATCAGGTGCGGCAGTCATGGAGTATCGGGGCGTCGGCTATGTCGCTCCGGTTCAACCTGTGGTTCAGGAATACGTTCCAGCGCCCGTCGAAGTCATTGCCGCTCCCGTTGCAGTTGCAGCTCCCGCCGTTTCTATCGTCGAACTGAATCCTGACGAATACGATCCGGATCTTGAATACGAACTCTCTGCGATTGAAAGTGACCAGCAGGAAGAGCAGCGACTGCGTCATGAGCTGGTGTATGTCTCACCCAATCAACATCTGCCGATTGATCTATCCGGCGAAGACGACTTCTGGTTCGAGTCAAATTCTTCGATCGGGAACTAACCAGCGCAGTTCGTTTTTGCAGACACTATCCAGCGACGGTCGATTGGCCGTCGCTTTTTTCGTACTTCTCGCCGTTCTCGGGATGGCTAGAAGTCGAATGTGTTTCCGCCGCCCGCGTTGCCACTGCCTGTATTGTTCGAGGCGGATGCCGGCACGACAGGTGGTAGTGCAAAGAGATATCCCATGTCGCCGTTGTTTACGGCTGAATTGTTGTTGAACGAACCACCGGTGAAGAACACATTGAAAAAGCCTTGTTCGTTGTTCTGGCTCGACACATTGGACGAAATATTGCCACCCGCGATTGAGGATATCGCAAATCCGGAGAAGACGTTTGACGTTGCTGTATTTGAAATCAAAGTACCACCGGTGACCGAACTGAATCCGAATCCGTTATTCGCATTTGAAGTTGCAGCGTTTGCTCTAATCGTTCCACCCGAAAATGTTGCCACCTGAATTCCGTTTCCACCATTCTGACTGGCTTCGTTTTCCCTGATCAGTCCACCTGAAACGGTATCGAAGAACATTCCTACTCCAGCCCCGTCGGTGGCCGTATTTCTTATAACGCTACCGTTTGAAACCGTGTTGAAGCTGAATTGAGAAAGACCGCTGGAGGTCGCCGCGTTGTCACGGATGATGCCACCGGACAAGGTGTCAAATGCGAATCCGCGACCACCGTTGTTGCTTGAAGTGTTCTGATTTACCAGGCCGGAAGTCACGCTGTCGAATTGAAATCCATCGTTAGTATTTCCAGATGCAAGGTTGCCGGTAATGTTGCTTCCACTTGCCGTCAGGAATCGAAATCCACGATCATTGTTGGCGGCAATGTTGTTCGAAATCGTTCCGCCGGAAGCCGTGACGAACTGGAAACCGGCATCGCCGTTAGCACCGGCTGTGTTTGAGTCGAATGTACCGGCGGCAAAAGTACCTACGGAGAATCCATCGTCAGCGTTGCCGTTGGAAGCGTTGCCAGAGATGATTCCGCCATTTAACGTGGATATCGAGATTCCATCCTGGCCGTTATTGCTGGTCGTGTTTCCGGAGATGGTTCCGGCATCCCAAGTACCGATTTCCATTCCGTGGCTGGCAGCGCCGATTGAGCCGGTGACCGTGTTCGAGGCGATCGTTCCGCTGATATTTCCATTGAGATCAATACCATCATCAACGCTCAGCTCAATCGTGTTTCGATTAATGTCAAACCCGGCGACGTCGCTCCCGCGAATCCCGTCATTCAATGCCCGGGTTATGTTCAGCCCGGAGACTTCGACATTATTCGCTGCGATCGAGACTGCCGGCTGCGGTGCCTGATCGATGACCGGCTGCGCCACAAGACCGTTTGCCCTGGGTAGTGATATCATTCCGAACTGGGAGTCGGTTGTGTGAGCAACTCCAGCTCCGTCGCCGAGCAATCTTTGCCCTGCGTCATCGATCGTGATGTTCTCGCCGTTGAAATTGCTACCTGCATGCAGCAGCGCTATATCGCGATTGGCAGCGGGATTGGCAAGTGAATTGAAGGGGCTTTCAAACGTCCCGGTCCCACCTGCGGCGGCATTCGAATCAAAGTGAACGATGTCGAGAGCCTCTCCGTCTGCCGGATTCAATATCGTTACCGCTTCTTCTCGATCGCGGATCACAATGTGCATATTCTTGTGCAATGGATCATCCAGGCGATCGGAAATCTCCGGAACATTGAATCCGTTTACCTGCTGTACCCTGCGACCACCACCATACAGCAACGAAGCTGTAAGGCTGATTGTATTTCCGAATTGATTGTCGAAGAGAAACGTGGTGTCGACAGTAATCTGGTCATTCCAGATTCCCTCCATACGCACGAAACCGCCCCCCACGTCCGGAGCATCATCCGAGAAGAATCCATATCCACCACCGAATACGCGGAAGTCTATCGCGGGGTCGCGAGCGGTAAAGTTGTAACCAAGTTCGATGTCGAAGCCGCTGTATGCGTCTAGAAACGTCTGGGTCGCTGCCAGATTGTTGCCGGTGTAGACGAAATCACCGACGGAAACCGACTTGGTATCGCCGCTGAGCAGGCCATATCCGTTGGCGCGAAAATCCCATTCAAATCCAAGATTCTCGTAGCCAACACTGATCTGGTGAAAGTCAAACAGACCGGTGTTGCGATAGTCATAGCCGACATTGAATCCGGTGATGTTCTGTCGATTTGGTGCGACATTGCGAAGGCCGCCCTGAAGATTGAACCCGAAGGCTTCGCTTGATTCATGAAATTTGATCGCTCGTGACTCAATGAAGCCGAGTCGCTGGCCGGGAACTTGATAGACGGGCGCAAATCCTTGCAACCAAGTAAGCCCCTCATCCAGACCGATGTGCTCTCCTGCCAGATTACCAGCCCCGGCGCGCGGGGCAATCGGCTGCTGCAAACCGGGATTGAAATTCAATCCTGGCGGAATTGCAGGAACGGCGGGTTGGTAGGTTCCGCCGGGTACGATAACCGGAGCTTGATTGGCGACAACAGGATTGCCCGGAACCGGACTGTACCCGGGCGGAGTCACGACCTGATTGCCGTAGACTCCGGGCTGTGGATTGAAGAGTACACCTGCCTGAGCAACTTGTGCGATCGGCCCAGTCTGCTGATTGCCGGGCGAAACGAGTAACGTTCCCGGATATAGTGTTCCCTTTGTATTTACAGGACAAGAAGATTATGACAGGCTACGACCACTCGCCTACCCCCAAACAGTAAGCGTTCTTATATAATAATAGTATTTTTAAATTTCCAAAAAACTCTAGAATGACTGTTGTGGAAAAGTGTTTATTGAAACAAGACGCATAATGTGT
>JBCCFB010000073.1:0-25024 GCA_039029995.1 Planctomycetota bacterium | reverse complement strand
CACTGCGCGGTGGGAAAGACTCTGGCCGACTGAGATTTCCATTCGCGACACCGGAATCACGCGCCTACCCAGACCCGCCGGCGGCCCCTGGGGCAATTTCCGATTCCAGCGGGCACTGAGTAAGTATCTTTCCGATGTCCATAAGAAGACTCCGCTTGATGGAGTTTTCGTTTTCGGAGCAGGACAGGAAACCGAAACTGTACGGCGAATCGTCGGCCCGGAAGTCAACATTCTGACCCGACTTAACAGTAGATATTGCACAGGAACGAACTGGAGCAGCCACCATACGCGACGCATCCTCAACGCAGCCGATGTCATCGCTACTGATACCAGCGCGCTGGCTGACAAGGTCCGGGATTCAGAAGTGACAACCAGGACATGCGTCATTCCCGATATCGTCTGCTCGGAAGGTGAGCCGTTTGTCGAGCGCACGATGGTATCAAGGGAGTCCGCGCGTCGCGCGATTTCCGATGCCCATCCGATTCTGTCGATCGAAGGAGATCATCCGCTGATCGTTTCGTCACTCCCGATGAACGGCGATGAAGGGCTTCTTGATCTGATCGGTGCCTGGCCGGTTGTACTCAAGTCATACCGGAATGCGCGACTCTGGCTCACCGGTAACGGAAGTTTCGGAAGGCGTGTCTGGGATGCGATCACCAGACGCGAGTTGATCTACAACGTGATCATGCCGGGCTATTTCGATGACGTTACCGAGTTGTTCCTCGCGGCAGACCTCTACGTTCATCCTGCACGTACCGATGACGCCTGCAGCATGCTGACGCGGGCAATGAATTCAGGCATCTGCGTCGTGTCGACGGAGAATGAATTCTCTCAATCTCTCCTGACTAAAAACGTCTCAGGCATGTTCGTCCCGAGGCAGAATCCGCACGCCATGGCTGAGGCAATCATTCATGGCATCCGAAATCGGGATCTGCGACAACGTCTGGGAAGTTCGTCGCGACGAACGATCAACGAAACGATTCCGGCACCCGTCATTGCCGCAAACTACCTCAATCTTCTTTCGGGAAACGACACCGGCGCAATTCAAATCCCGCTGCCTGACAGTCAACAGAATTGAACCGTTGCATCGCGACGACCGACGCCGATACTCTCGATTCGTCTTCAAATATTGCATTCCACGTGCTCTTATGGATCAGTCTGTACGGTAGACGCCTCCGGTTGATTCGCCGAAAATGCGACATTATCAGTTCGACCTCTCCTTCGTTCATCGTAGTGACACGCCGCATTCTTTTTGTAACTGATTCTCTATTTCCAGCCGGAAATGCGCAGTCGCTACACCTGCTTTCAAGCCAGCTGGTAGAAGACGGTCTCGAGGTTCATGTCGCGACAAAATGCAACGATCCATTCGCCGGAAGTCTTGCAGATGGCGTAGTAGTTCATCCCGACATTACGCACTCGAAGCGGGCGACCAACGAGTTTCAAGCGGCAATCGGATTGCGGAAACTGATCAAACGAATCGCCCCGGACATCGTTCACTCGTGGTGCGGCTACTCTAATCATGTCAGCGGCCTGGGCCTGACAATGGCTGGCGTTCATGGCCGGAACGTCAGGTTCTACTCCACGGAGTTGTTTCAGCAGCCTCAGGCCACGTTTGTTACCGGAATGGCCAGGCGCAGAATCAACCGGCGTCCCGAAAAGTTCATCGTCCCGCACGAGTCCCTGGGAAGGAGCTTGAAAGGGCAGGGGATTCGCGAACACCGTATCGCCGTGGTACCAAATGGCATCTCTCCCACGAGTAAGAACCGGAGTTCCGCGAGGTCACTGCTCCGCGAAACGTTCGGACTGCCGGAAAACGCGAGGGTGGCAGTTGCTGTCGCCCCGCTGATACCCCGAACCCGCATCAAAGATCTGATCTGGGCTCTCGATCTGCTTGTCGTGATCCGGGACGACATTCACCTGCTGGTCATCGGAGAAGGGCCGCACAAATGGCAACTTCGACACTACGTTGGATTCACAGAAGCGGAGAACCACATTCACTTCACCGGTAACCACCCGGATTCGCTCGACTTCATTACCGGTGCAGATTTTTACTGGCATTCACACCTGCTGAACCCGCTGCCGGTCCCTGTGCTTTATGCAATGAGCGCCGGCGTTCCCGTGATCAGCGTATTTGGAGCCGGAACGACAGAGCTTGTCGTTTCACAGCAAACGGGGCTGGCCGTCAACTTCGGTGCGCGTGATGAGTTCGCGCGATGGACCAAGTACCTGATCGAACAACCGCACTCCGCGGAACAGCTTTCGCTTCAGGGCATGGAGCACGTCAGAGAAAATTTCGCTCCGGCTCAGATGATTAACGGATACAAAGAAATCTACGCACAGATTTGAAAATGCGACGCGTTTTCAGGAAAAGTGAGGCATTCACTGGCTGAGCTGCCTGCAAAGCGAAAAATGGAAGCTTGCCACCTCGATCGCTCCTTGATCTTCCGTTCAATCCTTGATCTTCCGTTCAATCGACTAGCTCTAGATAACCACCTTGGCCGCATTGCGAGCAAGGCGTTTTCTCTCTGCTTCTTTCAGGAAAGCCTTTCTCATACGGATCTGCGTCGGCGTAATTTCGACGAGTTCATCGTCTTCGATGTACTCAAGCGCCGCTTCAAGTGAGAATTCGCGCGGGGGCTTGAGCAGAATATTTTCGTCACTGCCGGCGGCCCGAATATTGGTCAGCTGTTTTGTCTTGCATGGATTAACCGTCAAGTCATTCGAACGAGCGTTCTCTCCGACGATCATCCCCTCATAAACTTCATCGCCGGGACCGACAAACATCTCAGCCCTTGCCTGTAGTCCGAACAGCCCGAATCCGACCGCTTTGCCTCCGACCATCGAAACCATCACGCCGTTGTTGCGATGCGGGATCTCACCTTCGACAGGTCTGAATTCCTTGAAGCGATGATTGATTGTCGCCGTTCCCTGAGTCGCATTGAGAAGACGCGTCCGGATGCCAATCAATCCTCGCGAAGGAATCTCGAACGTCGCAACGGTGAACTCCCCGCGGGCATTCATCTCCTGCATTTCGCCACGGCGGTTGCCGACAAGCTCCATCACGCTTCCGAACTTGTCCGTCGGAACCTCGACGACCAGAGTCTCAAACGGCTCGCACTTCTCGCCCTCTATCTTTTTGATCACCACCTGTGGCTTGCTGACCGAAAGCTCATAGCCTTCGCGCCGCATTGTTTCGATCAGGACGGCAAGATGCAGGACGCCACGACCGGAAACAGCAAAAGCATCAGCGTTCTCGAGAGGCCTGACTCGCAGCGCGACATTCCGCTCAAGCTCTTTGTACAGTCGCTCACGCAACTGCCGGCTCGTCACGTACTTGCCTTCACGCCCTGCCAGAGGCGAACTGTTTATTGAAAAGACCATTTCAAGCGTTGGTTCATCTACAGCGATCCGTTCCAGCGGTTCAGTGTCATTCAATGCACAGATCGTATCCCCGATTTCGATATTCTCGATTCCGGTGAGAGCAACGACATCGCCCGCCGTTGCAGACGGCACTTCGACCCGACCAAGTTTGTCAAAGACGTTTACCGTCGCAACCTTGGCGGTAACCGGCTGGCCGTTTTCACCGATGACATTGACCGTCTCGCTCTTCTTGATTGAGCCGCTGAGGATGCGGCCAACGGCGATTCGTCCGACAAACTCCGACCAGTCCATCGTCGTAACCAGCATTTTGAATTCGCCTTCTTGAATTTCCGGCGGTGGCACCTGCTCAAGTACGAGATCAAGAAGGGGCTTCATAGAATCAGAAGGCTGATCAATATCGGTTGTTGCGAACCCTTCTTTCGCCGACGCATAGATGTAGTGAAAGTCGTCAAGATACTGCTCGCCACCCATTTCGCAGATCAGTTCCATCGCTTCATCGACAACCTCCGCAACACGTGCGTCAGGCCGGTCCACTTTGTTGACCACCACGATCGGCCGCAGCCCTGCTTCAAGAGCTTTTCCAAGAACGAATCGAGTCTGCGGCATCGGTCCTTCTGCGGCATCCACCAGCAATAGTGCGCCGTTTGCCATCTTCAAAACGCGTTCGACCTCGCCTCCGAAATCAGCGTGCCCGGGCGTGTCGATGATATTGATCTTCACGCCTTCGTACGGAAGCGCGATGTTCTTTGCAAGAATCGTGATTCCCCGCTCCCGTTCGATGTCGCCCGAGTCGAGGATGCGTTCGCCTTTGAGTTGTGCGTCACGAAACTGTCCACTCTGGCGAAGCAGGCAGTCAACCAGCGTCGTCTTGCCGTGGTCAACGTGTGCGATAATGACAATGTTGCGAATGTCGTTTCGTTGTGACATGAGAGTCTGCAGTTCTTTTGCGCGGAGCGTCAGCCGGTGTGGTCAACGGGCGCAACGTGGCCCGTGTTAATGAGAGCTTAGAAGCCGGTGTCAGCGTCGTTGCGTGTATGGCTTTCCGTCGTGACAGCCTGATTTGACACCTCAACCAGGGCGTAAACCAGCGATTTAACAGACCTGCGCAAGCGGTGTACAGGCCGATTGAGCTGCTTGTCAGAGTAACCCTGATTCGTCGCCCAAATTAATCCAAACGAGGATTTCGAGCGAGGGGGCATAATCGTCCCGCGCCCTGTTTGCGAGGGATGATCTCCACGCGGATAGTCGCCACTTTAACGGTCGAGCCACGATTCATACTCGCACAGACTTCAGACACGGGGCTCTGGTGCCGCCACGCCACACTCTGAAGATGGAATTCGCCACTCTGTTATCAGATTCGCCCTGCCATCGTTCTGTCCTCCCGGAGCCTATCGCCGGCGACGAATCACAAATCCGGCCAGTGAGGCTCCCAATAGAACCATCGAAGACGGCTCGGGAATCGCGTTGACGGCAACGTTGTCCAGTGCGACACCATAGAATCCATTGAAATGATTCCCGGTGAAAGACAAGGTCGTTGAATTCGTGCTGGCAGTGAACAACAGCGATTCCTGGAACCAGCCGATCTGCTGAAAACCGGCGGGAATATCGACGCTGAGATCTTGAGACTGCCCATCGATCTCGTAATTGAGATTCAAGGTACGTGTCCCGAAAGCCACCGCACCATAATCAAAAGTCAGTAGATACTGGCTGCCCGCAGTCGTTGCCAACGTCTGGCTGATCGTTCCAGCGTCACCTGTATTCTGAAGATTCAAGAGTTGCTCGCCGTCAGAGGCTTGAGCGATGATGCCGCTGCTGAAACCGATGTTCCAGCTATCGATTACGGTGACACCGCCGTTGTTGGCTGTCTGCCCACCGTCTGAAATCGTCCAACCTGTCAGCGTTGTGTTTCCAGCGTTGAGAATTCCAAAACCGCCATCGCTCACATCCGGGTTTTCAAAACTTCCATTATCAACAAGGCTGGCGCTGCAACAGCTTGCGAAGACGGCAATCAAAGCAAAAGTGGTTAGAAGTCTTTTAATGAGCATGGCGACAGGTCTCTTTGACAATGCGAACGATGGTGTGGCTAACGACCATCATAGTAACGCTGACCCACGCTTTCTCGATGTGGCGTGAATACAGTACAAGCATCCGGACCGATGCAACAAACTCACCTGAGACTGCCGGCTGCGGAAACAAACCGAAACCAATATTCGGGCGCGGACCAACAGAACCAGCATGTTGCAATTCAGACGATCCCCGAAACCATCAACCATCAGGAGTATCAGATTATCGCTGGTGGCGATTTCAGGGTTCGACTGACAAAGCACTGCTGACAAAAAGCAAACGGTCGACAAGCTCTTTGATGCGGGCTTCAGTGTCGGGGTCGGAAACCGTCTGTCCTTCGAACTTATCACCGGTCGCAAAGACAAAACGGGGCAGGATCATCGAACGGAAGTCGAGCATCAGGCTGCCAGCGAGTTGCATCGGAGCCATGTAGCTGATATTGCTTCCCGCTGCACACATGATCCCGACGATCTTGTCGGTCCACGCTTTGCCAGTCAGTTCGATCAGGTTTTTTGCAGCAGATCCGAAATCGTAGTTGTAGACAGGGCCGGCCAGAAGAATTCCATCCGCTGCCTCGATCATCTCCCTGACTGCAGGCAGCGAAGGATGCCCGTAGCTCCCGGCTCCGTCACAAAACGGCAACTCGGTTTCCGCAAGATCCAGCAACTGAGCCTGCTCACCTTTTTCACCAAGGTAGGCTTGCGCAAAGCGTGCAAGAATCCGGCTGCGGCTGTCAGGATGAAGGCTGGTTGAGATTACAAGGACCATGTTTGGTGGCAGTAAGGCTGGGCCAGGCAAAGGCGTTGATTGTATAATGCCGAAAGTTCTTGAACTATGGCGAATTTCGTCAGCAATTGTAACGATCGTCAAAGCTGGCGATTGTTCTACTCCAACATTTTCCGGCAGACATCCATTTTTCCGGCGGCCATAGTTCCAGCAGCCATTGGTTCGTCGGCGGAGCTTTTCAGCTGGAATCACAAATTGTGAATCCGGCAAACACATCTATATCCAGGGTACAACGGTGGCGCGAGTCGTATTGGCAATGTCGGGAGGTGTCGATTCCAGTGTCGCTGCGCACCTGCTGATCGAGCAGGGACACGAGGTTATCGGTGTCTTTATGCGACACGGCGAAGCTGCTGTGTCGGCTTGTTCAATCGACGGCAAGACGGAATCGTCGCCACTACTGCCGGTGCTCAACAACCGCCTGGACCACAAGCAGGGTTGCTGCAGTGCTTCGGATGCCGAGGATGGGCGACGGGTCGCTCAACGGCTTGGGATTCCGTTTTATGCTCTCAACCTGGAAGCAGAATTCAAAGGGATCATCGATTACTTTGTCGACGAGTATTCCATCGGACGCACACCCAATCCGTGCGTGATGTGCAACAACAAAATCAAGTTCGGAAAACTCTTCGACTATGCAAACAGTGTCGGTGCCGAGTTTCTGGCCACAGGGCATTACGCCCGTCTTGAACGTGATGAAGGCGACCTGCGTTTGCTCAGAGGGGTCGACCTGACGAAGGATCAGTCCTACGTACTGTTCGGAATCAAGCGACAATATCTCGATCGGATGCTTCTGCCCGTCGGCGGCTATGAAAAACCTGTAATCCGGGAGATCGCAGGCGAACTCGGACTGAATGTTGCTGAAAAGAAGGACTCGCAGGAAATCTGTTTCGTCACTTCCGGAAAACATGATCAGTTCGTACGTCAAAGACGGGGTGATAAAGGAGGTTCAACCGCCGGCGAAATCGTCACGACCCACGGAGAAGTCGTTGGAGATCATCCTGGAATCGAAGGCTTCACGATCGGTCAGCGAAAAGGCCTCGGTGTCGCGATGGGGGAGCCCTACTTCGTGGTGCGAATAGAACCTGATTCCAGACGCGTCGTGATCGGGCAGAAGGCCGAATTGGGGCGCGATCATTTCACGGCCAGTCAGACCAACTGGTTGACCGATGTTCCCGCCACACCTTTCAAATGCATGGCGCAAATCCGCTACAACAGTCCCGCACGCCCGGCGACCGCCGGGCTTCTGGATGACAATCGACTGGATGTCCGCTTTGATAAGCCTCAGGACGGTGTTGCTCCCGGACAGGCAGTCGTTATCTACGACGAAGACCGTGTTCTGGGAGGCGGTTGGATCGACTCTTGAATCCGAGCCGACACTCGACTGTCACCTAGCGAAAAATGATCCCGTCGTTGTCGGACAATGAATCGCGCTGACGGCGAGGTTGCTGACGCGACGGCTGCGACCTCGGTTCTACGATTTCCACCCGTTGCACTTCGACTCGATCGACGTACACGGGGACTCGCTCGCCAGCCGTTTCGCGACCGGAAATCACTTCACGGCGAGCCGGTGTTTCCGGCAGAACAGCAAGTCTGGCTTCCCGTTCATTCCACTTGGCAACCTCTTCATCAAATTCGTTTTCGGGCGCGTTTAATTCCGGTTCGATCAAAAGAAGCATTGCGGCTGCGAGGAAGATAACACCGCCGAAAAACGTCGCCATTTCCAATGCTGCCTCATCGAGCGCGAAAAAGTATCCGAGTGCGAAACGACTCGCTGGAATCCAGATGATCGCCAGCAGTACAAATGGGATCAGCCGGTAGACGAACGTCTTGAATGCGCGCCGGCCTTGAGCACGCTCGAGCTCCGATTTGATCATCTTCTTCTCGATACGCCCCTCTTTGGGGAACATGAAATAGAAGACAGGCCACATCAACCAGTAGGCCAGCGGAAACAGTGCGATCAAACTTGCCGAGGGAACGCTCATAACTGTCGCCAGGTCGCTATCGGCAAGCAGGCTGGGCAGCAGAAGCGACCAGGTCAACACCTGCATCAGGACAATCATGATCGCGACTTGAATACCGACACGTTTTCTCGTCCGGAGATATTCGTGTTCCTCAGGTTCACGATCCGGAGTCGAATCGTGCTCCGGCTGGTGAACTCTCTCATACCAGCGGTTGGCATACCGTGTGAAGTAGTGCCAGTTTTTGTGCAGCCGCTCAGGAATTGCCGACCGTAGCAACTCGGCAATCGTCAGCCTGTCCTCAATTTCGTATTCCTCGAAAGAGATCTTTATCGTTTCATTGCGCGAGAAAACGGTCACCATCGACCGGATACGTCCCCATCGCACTTCTGTAACGTCCGCTTCGCGGATGCGCGCTGTCCTGAATGCACCGACCTTGACGATGTGGCTTGGATCAAAAAACAGATGGGCGCGCTTGCTGGCGACAATCTGGATGATGGAAGCGATCATCGGAACTGAAAAAAACGCCGCAAACAACCAGAACGGTTCGCCGGGAAAGGCCACCTGACAGCCAATGGCAATCAGAACAATGGAACCAAACAGCAAGGGAAGCGATTTGCTGAAAGTGTCCAGTGGCTTGTGGCGGAATCCGACCGGTCGCCGGATGATGGTCGCCGGAGGCCGCGTGCCGGCTGGCTGTCGTTCGTTATCTGAAGGCCTGCCTGGCTCATCTGAAGAATCACAAACGGCAGGAGCATCCGAAGCCGTGCTGTCATCAGCAGCTTCGCCAGTTGCGGCTTCCTCGACGGAACCTACTCGTTCCGAATCTTCGACAGCAGCAGAGCCTTCGCCAGCGATTGCGACTGGCCCGGCGGCGGCAGGTGCTTCTTCGTTGTCCGTTGATCCATCTTCGTTGGTATTGTCCTGAATCGTATCGACCGGCACGCAATCCAGATGGTCGGGCGCGATGACTTCAGACTCTTCAATTGCAGAAATATCGGGGCCGCGCGCAGAGTCTTCGATCCTGAGATCGTAGTTCTTCGAAGAATTTTTGTCGGTCATGCCGGTACCCTGGCGTCGGATTGTCTTTGTCCGATTAGGAGAAACGAGCCGGAAAAAACCGGCCGGTCTGGTCTTGTTCGACGGCGGTTGAGCGATATTGAGAAAAAATATCCTCTGCGGGGAATTCTCTGTTCCGGCGACAACTTTTTTCCACCGAATAATCCGGTATGATACGTTCTGACGGTCATTTGCCGCGGATCGATCCGATGCGCGGCGTTCTGAGATGCAACATTTGAGGTCTTGCACAGATGATGTTCAACGCCGCTGAGGCTGCCTTTGCAAACTATGTAACCCCTCTGACGGGACAGATTACCGACGAGGTCTGGGGCTACATAATCCTGATTGGAATCATCCTGGCAGTCGGCTTCCTGCTGATGCTGGCGGTTGCATTCATCGCCTACGGCAAACTCTGGATCCAGGCCTATATGTCCAGCGCGGATGTAACGATGATCAGCCTCATCGGAATGGGCTTTCGAAAAGTACGCCCGACCGTCGTTGTGCCAGCCAAAATCATGGCGGCCCAGGCCGGACTGGACATTAACCGACGTACCGGAATCAGCACCGAACGTCTTGAAGCTCACTACCTTGCCGGTGGTGACGTGATGCGCGTCATCAACGCGATCATCGCAGCGCATCGCGCAGGCATCGATCTGGACTTTGACCGCGCCGCCGCGATCGACCTTGCCGGTCGTGACGTACTCGATGCTGTTAAGACAAGTGTATATCCCAAAGTTATCGATTGTCCCGATCCTCAGCGAAGCGGAAAGAATTTTCTAAGCGCGATTGCCAAAGACGGTGTTGAATTGAAGATTCGCGCCCGCGTTACGGTTCGAACCAACCTCGAACAGCTGATCGGTGGGGCGACTGAGGAAACCATCATCGCCCGTGTCGGCGAAAGCATCATTTCGTCTATCGGCTCATCCGACGTTCACCAGCAGGTACTGGAAAACCCGGATCGAATCTCAAAAGCCGTTCTCGAACGCGGCCTCGATGCACACACGGCTTTCGAGATTGTTTCGATCGATATCGCTGACATCGACGTTGGCGAAAATATCGGCGCGAGACTTCAGGCTGACCAAGCTGAAGCAGATACACGAGTCGCCCGTGCCGAAGCCGAACAGCGTCGTGCCGAGGCGATCGCAACGGAACAGGAAAACAAGGCCAGCGTCGCCAAGAACCGTGCGTCCGTTCTGCTCGCGGAATCTGAAGTTCCCAAGGCAATGGCAGAAGCGTTCCGCAAAGGTACGCTCAACGTCGGCTAACCGGGCCCTCTCATTTGCTACCTGCCGCTGCCCGCCACTATCGATGAGGCAACCGTATCTACACGGTGCTGCCTGCACATCGTCAAAGACACAGGACCATAGAAAATGGCTACGCAATACTGGTTGATGAAAACCGAACCGGGTACCTACTCGATTGACGATCTCGCCAACGAGAAAAACAAAACGACCTGCTGGGACGGTGTTCGCAACTACCAGGCACGGAACATCATGCGGGACCAGATGAAAAAGGGCGATAAAGTTCTGGTCTATCATTCCAATGCAAAGCCTCCGGGCGTCGTTGGAACTGCCAGAATCGTCAAGGAAAGCTACGTCGATCACACTGCGTTTGACAAAAAAGACAAACACTATGATCCGAAGTCGAATCGCGAGTCGCCCCGCTGGTTCATGGTGGATATCAAGCTTGAGAAAAAACTCAAACGCAAGATCCCGCTGGATGAACTGAAGGAAGTTAAAGCCCTGAAGGACATGGTTCTATTAAACAACTCAAGGCTTTCGGTCCAGCCCGTGACTAAGAGGGAGTTTGAGGCGATCCTGAAAATGGCCTGAATCCGTTTTGCGACTGGTTCAGCGTTGTTTTTTGTGGCGCAATCGCGGCGAATCTTTGATCGAAACCGCAAAACCAGAACACCACCAGCCGCAAACCGTTAAAGACCTCGCGCGAAATCCGGTTGCTGCCGAACTGAATCGTCCGTCAACTAGGATGGAATTCTGTTCTAAACCAGCCCTCTCCAAGTCGCCCATCATGTTCGTTCGAAGCCTTCTCACTCTCTTTCTATGCGCCATTTCAGTCGGAACCTGCCAGGCTCAAGGACTATTTGCCTACGACGGCGCTAACAACGATCTTTACTCGGTCACCTCGACTCCAGATGCAACGTTTATCGGAGAGGACTTTGATAGTGGGGTCGTCGCGGAGATCGAGGCGGTTTTCGGATTGATCTATGCCAATGACACTGCGACCGGAACCAACCTTCATGTCATTTCACGCACTTCAGGCGAAGTTCTGAACACCATCGATCTGAATCTTCCTGCCGGCGGAAACGTCATCACAGCAATGGAGCATGCCAACGGAACGATGTATGGCGGGTTCACGACTGCGGGGCAGGGTGGAGGCTCGGCGTTAACTACCATCGACCTGACAACCGGTGACGTACAGCTAGTCGGAGGATTCTCGGGAATCAACAGCGCCCTCGGCGGACTGGCCTGGGATGGTCAGACGATGTACGGGATCAGTTCCGGCGGCGCGAATGCATCTCTTTACTCGTTCGATCTCGCAACCGGCGTGGAAACTTTCTTGACAACGATCAACGATTCCAGCGGGGGAACTATCGGCTTGACCGCACTTGAATTCGGAAGTGACGGAGAACTCTACGCTCTTGCCAACGCGGCAAGTCCGATTGCCGGACACTTGCTTTCGATTGATATCGACACCGGCATCTACACCGATCTTGGCTCCACCGGAACAACGCCAACACTTAACTCGTTGACCTCAATCCCCGAACCGGCATCGGGAATGCTTGCGTTGGCAGCAATCTCATCGTTCTGCTTGCGGCGACGACGCTGTCGCTAGCCCTCTACAGTGTGCGATATCGCGAGCAATTCCCCGTTGCAGACTTCTGCGCACCGATCAATCCACTCTCTATTGATCTGATTCTAAATCATCTGCTATTTACCGGTACGAAATGCTGCGCGAACTTTGCGCGCAGCATGATGCTTGCAAACCGAATCAGATCCGATGCGTACCGCAGCCTTCATCATTGTGTTGACTTTGACGGCCTCCTTTGCCGCACCTCAGTCACTGCGCTCACAGGAGTACCTCGATCCACCGTTGCGCTGGGAAGACGCTCAACAGCAGGCACAAACGGAAAACGACTGGACACCGGAGTCGCAGTTTCAGTCCTCAAGTCAGCCAGCGCAATTCGGTGAGTATCAACCGAACCCGGAGTTCAATCGACAAGACTATGCCCCTGCAGGGCAGGCCTACCAGAGCCCCGCACAAGAACCCTTCGGGCAACAATCACATTTTGCACCCGATGGGGGCCAGCCGCAGCAATTCAACAGCGGCGGTTTCAATGGTGCACTTCACGAAGCGGGGTCATCCCGTCGTGTTCCTTCGATGTTGTCGGGTTATCGCTATGAAGTCTTCGACGAAGTAACGCGCGGACAGATCACCGCGCTGATAAGTTCGATTGATGCCGACGAGTCGATGGAGCAGGCTCAAAAGGACATGCTCAAAGCGACCCTTGAAGATGCACTGGAACAAATCGGGACAAAAGAGACGCTCGATCAGAATACTGAAAACTTTGAACTTGCCGCCGGACAGGCGTCGCAGTCAGCAGAGCAAATCGGCGGCGTAATCGATGAACTCAAAACAGAGCCTCCTCCATTGCCGGACGGGTATGAGAGATTCCCGATCAGAAGGCTTGAAGAGGAAGTCAATCGGTTTCGCGGAGATATTGAAACGCTTACGAAGGACATCGAAACAAATCAGGCGGCGATTACGGCACGTATCGAACGTCGGCAATCGATCCGCAATCGACTTACGGAACTCGAAGCCGAGCTGGTTGAACTCGAGTCTACGCTTGAGGAAGCAACTGTTGACGAAGAGTCACTCGTGCAACAGGCAGCCAGATTTCATGCCGCAACAGTGCTCGCCGTCGAAAAATCCCGTCAATCAGCGCTCAGTGCCGAGCTGGAAATGATTGAAGCGGAGGAGTCGGTCAACCTGCTGCAACTGGAACGCGAACGGCTGACCATTGAACTTGCTGCTTTCGAAAGCAACCTCGGACGGCTTGAGCATACACTGACCGCGACCAGGGAGGCGGAAGCACAGCGGGCATTGCAGGCTGCGAACCGGCAAAGTGAAAACGGAGAGCCGCTGCTGCAGGCCAGCCTCAATCGAAATCTCGATCTTGCCACACTCGCGATCGACCTGACCGATGAGATTAAAGGGACAAGGAAGTCCAATGAAGATCTAGGTAGAAAGCTGCGGACGGTTGAACAGGCGTTTCGTGAAGCACGCGATCGGGAACGACTGATCGGTCTATCTTCCTCCGTCGGCAACCTGCTCCGGCAGCAGCGAGCCCAGTTGCCCGATGAAAGAGTCGTTGTTGTTGAAGCCGCGAGAGTCCAGGAAAGAATTGCAGCGGTCCGGTTCCAGTTGTTCGAACTGGACGAACAAAGAATTTCACTGAACAAATCGACGGTAAAAGACGAGTTGTTCGAGGTCCATGGCGAACTGTCGCCGGAAACCCTGAAGAGCCTTGACGAACAGATTGTTGAGATCACCGATCAGCGCCGCGCTCAACTGGAAGCAGCCTACAGCGACTCCGACGATCTCTATACGGAACTGCTCAAACTTGAGGCGACGGCAAACCGCCTGTCAGCCCAGACGGCCGCATTTAGAGATTACATCACCGAGCGCATCTTCTGGATTCGCAGTAATGACACTCTATTTACATCGCTGGAATTGGATGACGGTGACAAGCCTCTAACCGATTCTAGAAAATGGACTGATGTCCGGAATCGGCTGCAGGAGGAACTCAAGTCCTCGCCTCTGTTTTATACGCTCTATGCGGTCGCGATCCTCGGGTTGCTGGTGCTGAGGCCGGGGTTTCAGAAAAAAATAGATCGACTTGGACAGCAATCTGCTCGCAGCAGTTGTGCCACCATCTGGCCGACGGCGAGAACAGTCGTCCTGACGGTCCTTATCGCGCTTCCGCTGGCGCTTCTGCCGCTGATTGCCGGATTCAGAATCTTCAGCGTTGCTGACTCGACCGGAGACGGACTGTTCCGTGCCCTCGGAACAGCATTGCTGACGACTTCCTGGTTCATACTTCCGATCGCCATCTTTCATGTGCAATGCCGCCCGGGTGGTCTGGCGCATCGCCATTTCTCATGGTCTGACAGGATCGTCCGCACATTGAGAACCAATGTTGCCTGGGCGATTCCCGTTGGAGTGATTCTGACATTCGGTACGTCGATCCTGTACGCGATGCAAAGCCAGAAGAGCGTGGATTTGATCGAACGAATCCTGTTTGTGGCCGGGATGATCGCCCTGACGGTGGTTCTTTATCGTTGCTTCCGGCCAAAAACGGGGATGTTCAGCGAGTACTTGAATGCCAATGGAAATTCGTGGGCCAACCGGACGTCGACTTTGTGGTTCGGTGCAATCCTGTTTATCCCCGTCAGCCTCGCCGTCCTTGCCTTTACCGGCTACTACTACACGGCAATCAACCTCGTTGCGTGTGTCTACTCGACATTCGTTTTTGCACTGGTCATTGAGACCGCACGTGAACTGCTACAGCGGTTCATTCTCGTGCGGCGCCGACGCGCTCACATAACGGCGAGGAAGAAAATACAGGAGCAGCGTGACAAGGAACATGAAGCTCAGCGTGAACTCGCACGGGCCAAAGAGCGGGAGAACGAACAATCAGCCGCGATGGCGGCGGGCGAGGACAATGGCACCCGTGAAATTGCAGAATGTGCCGTTAAGGCGACGAGCAAAATCACAGAAAAGAACGTCGCGGACATTACAGCTTCAGCAGCAGCGCTCGAAGCCGATCTGCTGGATGCATCGACCGAAGACAACATCGATGAAAACGCGAAGAAGGCGGGCAAGCTGGTATCGACAGCAATGTTGCTGGTCTGGCTCGCAGGCATCTGGTTGATATGGGCTGATGTTCTCCCAGCGCTTCGCGCGCTGGACAACTATGTTATCTGGCCTGCAGCAACTGCCGCGGTATCACCGGAAACTTCGGCTCCGGGAACTGCCCAGGCACAGACTGACGCTGAGGAGTCTCAGGATGACACGGCCGCCAGCGAACGCATTGCCACCGGAACTGCGCTTCAGCCCGCCGACACCGTCTCGTCAGCACGTTCATCGACTCGGGTCACGGTAAAAGATCTTCTGGTATTTCTGATGATCGCCACGGCCACTTTGATCACGGCGAGGAACTTCCCGAGTCTCCTCGAGATGTTCTTCCTTGACCAGTTGCCCGTTGATCACTCGGTGAGAAATGCGGTCAAGTCACTGACAAGTTACGCGATCCTTGTCGTTGGATTGATCTTTGCATTCCGATCCATTTCGATCGGATGGTCTGAAGTGCAATGGCTGGTCACAGCCCTGACGTTCGGTCTTGCCTTCGGTCTGCAGGAGATTTTCGCCAACTTTGTTGCAGGGATCATTATCCTGTTTGAACGTCCGATGCGAATCGGAGACATTATCACTGTCGATAACGTTTCGGGAGTTGTCTCAAAGATCAGAACGCGCGCAACGACGATTATCAGCTGGGATCGGAAAGAGTATGTCATTCCGAACAAGGACTTTATTACCGGCAGGTTGCTCAACTGGACTTTGAGCGACAAGGTCAATCGAGTGGTCATTGATGTCGGAGTTGCGTACGGATCGGATGTCGACAAGGCACGACAGCTCCTGTATCAGGTATGCGCCAGCCACCCGATGATCCTCGATGAACCACCGACAATCGTGACGTTCGACAAGTTCGGCGACAGCGCACTCAACTTCAAGGTCAGGGCGTTCCTGCCTGACATCGATTGCCGCCTGCCGACAATCGATTCATTGCACACAGCCATCCATAGCGCTTTTGCTGAGGCAGGAATCGACATCTGCTTCCCGCAACAGGATCTCCATATCAGGTCGATGGGCGACGAGATCGTTGATCTTCTCAAGGGTGGAAGCGACGCGGCGTAACCAAGACAGCCTGCGCCCTGTTTCGATAATTACGGAACACCTATTCCTCCCAGGATCCGGGCCAAATCCCCCTTAACCGCGGTTTCGACCTGTCAACGAGGAATTACTCGCCTTTAGACAGTTGTATTTTCCCAGGCAATCCGCACGTTTTCGTTGCTCTTCTCGTTCTCACCAACAATAATGTGAGAACGGTTTCAACTATTGCAGCTCAGGGGCATATTGCCGCGCTGTATCAGAGAAAGTCTTTGGATTTGAAATCGCCTTCCGAGAAACACATCCCCGAATTCTGCGAAGCAATTGGAGACATCATGTCCATTTCAAGATTGCTTCCGTTTTGCATGGTCGTGCTGGTCGCGTCTCCAAGTTATGGAGACATGGTTAACGCACCGAGTAATGGCGGAAACAACTTCCTGCACGCGATTGGCTGGCAAACGTTTGATAATGCCACCGCTGGTAACAACAACTCCGGAATCAGTGATAACACTCCGGATAGTAATTCGACGTTTGACTTCTCGCCTGTCGGTGGGAACAGCAACGGTTCCTATCTGACTGGAATCATTGGTGCGGGTGCATCCAATCTAGGACGTGCCGGGTTGGGTCAAAACACCAGCAACAGTTTCCTTAACGGACCAACCTTCGGCAGCAACACAGTCGGAGCTGCTCCTTTTGGAATGAACATCGTTGACGTTCCGCTCGCAGATGGGTCTGCCGGTCAGCGCATCGGGCCACAAGGCCAGGCCGGAACAAGTTCCTGGAAATTCCGTACCAACGGTAATGAGGAATTCGGCGACTTCTCGATCACCAACCACAGTGATTACGCTTTCCGCCTTGAAAGACTTCACTTCGACGCACGTGTCGGAAACGCGAACTCTCCGATGGACATGGATATCATCTACCTGGCCAGTGGGAACAGTAACCTGGTACGAGTCAGCACGGGCACCGAAGTTCCGGATCTGCACGTGTTCACAGCAACATCATTCGGTTCTGCCCCGGCGACTCAGAATATCTCTGCGAGCATCGCAGCATCGTTTGCTTCCCCTACTGCCGTTCGTCTGGCTCCCGGAGAATCAGCATCATTCCGTATTCGCTGGTCAAATGCACTCGGTGCTTTCGCAGAATCACAACTCGACAACCTTGCACTTTCAGGGACATTCCAGGATCAAAACAACGGGTTTGCATCAATCAACCCGAACCTCGTTCCTGTACCTGAGCCGACGGGCCTGGCGGTCATCGCCGTTGCAACCTGTGGCATGGCACTTCGTCGCCGACGCAAGTGATCGCAACTTGCTGCTCAGAGCATGACTGCTTGAGCTGATTTCAAGAAACGCTGATTACGAGAAACGCTGATTTCAAAAAACAAAGGCTGCCGGAATCCGGCAGTCTTTTTTCATTGGATCTGACGTGAGCCAGTCAAGTTGGTCCGGGTAAGCCCGAATAGCCGGTGGCGTCTCCCCCTAAAAAAGAACACCACCGGCCTTCGAATAAGGCAGCCCCCGAAGTTGCCTTTACCCGCCGGGCAGTCGGAACACGTCACGACGTATTGGTCGAATCGAAGTGTTTCGACGAATCACATTACTCAACGTCGTATCACTGATCGCTTCTCTGGCCGCGCCACTGAACTCCCGCTCATACCAGAACCTGTCGCCATCGCGGAGACGTTCGAACTGGTCACGCATTACGCGCTGGGCGGTCATCCCCACACTGGCTCCGGGCATATGATCCTCACAGAGCATGCCGACCCACGGATCCACGTTCTCTACATTTCCGTAAAGAGATTCCAGTTCACTCTGAACGAACGGGTCGATCGTGATATCCGAAAAGTCGTTGATGGCAGGAAGTCCGTAGGCAGCTCTTACTACCGGCAGTGATGGAAGACCATGATCACGACCACGTTGAATGTTCAATGAAACAAGATCGAAGCCTCCTGCCCCCGGAGGTCCGAACAGGAAGTTCCTTACATCACTGACAACCTGAGAGTCGATCTCCTGAGCGCGTTGGCTGATCAGCCCGCGCAGATAGGGATCGATTCCGTATTCGCGCAGTTCATCAGGATTGAAGAAGGCATCAGCAAGGCTCAGGTTCCCGCCTGCCACCGGCGTGCCGTCAGCGTCGAGCCGCAGCAACTCTGAACTGAGCATGCTGTGTCCGAAACGATAAGCTCCGGTAGAAAACACGTTGGCGATATTCGGGAACGTTGACTCACGGTATCCGCGGTAACGTCGAATCGCGTTGTCTCCGAGGATGGCAGGAAGAAACTCGTTGTAAGTGATCGCCTGCATCGTCGCGACAACTCTCTTTCGCGCATGTTGAAAGACCTGCTCATCGCTCATCGCAGGGTTGGCTGCAAGCAGTTGTCTGGCGACGCGATTGTGTTCTCGCATCCAGAGTGTATGCATTGCCGTCAAATAGACCTGCTCGTTAGCGCGAACGTCACCTGCGAGGTAGAATCCGTCATCATCTTCCGGAAGCATGTGTCCGGTTTCGTGAGCAGACACTTTCATCAAACCTCTTCGGAAATGGCGAAGAGTATTGAGTGTTTCCTCGTCGGAACCGTATAGATTCGAGCCGTCGATCCACGATGTAATGAAATTTATCTGCTGACGCGGCCCTGTAATTCCCGTAGACACGTTGTAGGCCGATCGGAAAAGGAAGATCTGCTGGTTTCCAACGAACGCCGGATCGAACCAGAAATCTCCCGGTGGAACGTCAATCGGGAACGCTTCCAGCGGAATCTGGGTTTCAGTCAAATCGATGTCGTGATCGAGAAACTGCCCCCACTGCCAGACCATATCAGTCAGGTTTCTGTCGTTAGTGATGCTTTCGGTCTGTGCAAAAATGCGGTTGCTGATTTCGCGCGGACCGGGTCCGTCGCTCAGCGAGGGTTCTGAAAGCCCGTCCGCGTAGGCAGCAGGCGCTCGACGCCACAGGTTTACGTGTGCAGCGCCCCAGGTCGGGCTGGCAAGATTGTTCTGCGTTCCATCAACCGTACGGAAGTGGTTGGTTTGCGGATTGACTGGTTCCACGCCTCGTCTTCTGCGCTCGTGGCGATCATCAAGTCGCCGCGAAAAATGGTCGTCGATCCGGTCATTCCGGTTTCTTTGAGCAAAGGCGGGACACGGAAACTGCAGGATGCAGCCGGTTAGCATTGCGGCCAGAACAAAAGACCGGATTCTTCTCGGCTCCAGGCAGGGGGAAGTACCGTGCGCATACATGTAGGATCTCCTTCCACATAAAAATGTGTGACATTCGTTCATCTCAGGCGGGGACGGATGTGGAAGTGGAAGACGCGCAGAAACGCGTAGAGAATGAAGTGACCCGCAATGTCACGCCCGCGCTGGTCAGCTGCGCCGGACGCCGGAGTCGTTAAGTTCATTCCGGTCGAAAGTTGAGGTGACCTTTCTGACCGGCGTATGCCCCTTCGCCGTGTGCCCTGATTTTAGTTGCGTAACCTTAACCGGATATGAACCGTGGAATTTAGGACCGGTTTCAGCGCAACAATCTGTTAAAACTTTTTTGCGACGGACACTTTGCAAGTCATCTTGAAGCTGCAAATTCCTGTTTGCGCAGCGGCGGGATGGTAAACAAATTAGTCCATTTGTTTTATTCACTTGAAACCAGTGGTTACGAATGACAGTTGGGACACGACAAAATGAAAACGGTTTCGAAGTTTTCGATGAATCTCACGCACGATCGCCGGAATCCCTGTCAGGTTCATCTGTTATTAAGGTATGCGGTTTAGATTAGAATCAGGAAAAAGTCTGCAAGCTTCCGGAATGACTCCGGAGGTTCTACGAAGCTGGAGAACACGTGCGAGTACTAGTTGTTGAAGATGAACCCGATCTGCTGCGAGCACTATGCCAGGCGTTGCGAGAAGAAGGCTACGCCGTGGATCCGGCGGATAACGGTCGATCAGCTCTGATCAAAGCGCTCAGCTGGGATTACGATCTGATCGTACTCGATCTGATGATTCCTGACCTTTCAGGACTTGAAGTACTCAAAGAGCTGCGACAACAGAAAGCGACTCCTGTCCTTGTGCTGACTGCAAAAGACACGGTGGACGACCGGGTGATCGGGCTGGATTCAGGCGCAGACGACTATCTCATAAAGCCTTTCCAGCTCGCCGAACTCAAGGCGCGGATGCGGGCGCTGATCCGACGCAGCGCCGGTCAGGCTGACCCGGTAATCGCGATCGGCAACGTGACCGTAGACACCGCTGCGAGAAAAGTCTCTGTTTCGGGTGAGCCAATCGAACTTACCGCCCGCGAATACGGACTGGTCGAGCTACTGGTTCTCAACCACAACAAACTTGTTTCAAGAACCATGATTTACGATCATCTTTTTGACGAGAATCATGACTCGCTCTCCAATCTGGTTGACGTTTACATTTCCCGTTTGAGATCCAAACTGGGCAAGGAATTTATCACGACCCGCCGCGGTGAAGGATACATCGTTGATGTTTAGGTCGTTACGCACCCGGATTCAGATCTGGAACGCCATCATTCTTGCACTGGTGATCGGGACTTTCGGCGTCCTGCTCTACGTTCAGCAACGCACCAGGATAATGCGCTCGATTGATGACGAAATCCGTGGAGCCGTTGCTGTTCTTGCCGGCAAGCTCCAGGCAGCTTCGCCAAGAATCCTTCGTGACTACCTGGACACGGATCCGGATACACTGCCGGAGTTTCCCGGTCCGGGGTCCCGGGATTCGCGTCCTGGCAGACCTGGTGGTCCCGGGAGAGGTAATCGAGGAGGTCCGGACGGGCCTCCGGGTGGCCCCGAGGACGGGCCGTTTTTTGACGGGCCGCCCGCCGGAGGACCGCCTGTTGACGGCCCGAGAAGGAATGGGCCGAGGGGAGATGGACCAATGCGGGACGATCCGGTCCTGGACAGTCTACCTCCCGATGCTCCGTTACCGGGCATGCAGGGCAATCGAGTACGCGGCCTGATGGAACCGCTTATCAAACTCCATCGTGATCTCCATCTGCCGGACACATTTCATCCGCGACGGATGAAGGAACCACACCCGCTACCCTATTTCTACATATGGCGGGCAGACAGCTCACTGGTAAAAAGCTCCCGACCGGAGGACATTCCGTTTCCTGAAATCGGATCGACAGAAGAAAGACGGCCTCCTCTTGAGTTTAAATTTCGCCAGCGCGGCACGCTCCGCGAAGGCTTTAGTCCCGGCGCGCCCGGAACGGTCGTACTTGTCGGTCGGGACATTGCTTTTGACCTTCACCGGCTGAGCACAATCGGATGGTGGATTACTCTGTCCGGTTTTGGAGCCTGGATGATCGGGCTCGTCGGTGGATGGATGCTTTCCCGCGGTTCCACTCGTCCTATCGAGACCATTACCGATGTCGCTGCCGACATTTCCGGCAGTAATCTAAGCGGAAGAATCGATGCTTCGATGATGGACGTCGAGTTCGCCGGACTCTCGAGGACCCTGAATGAAACGTTTGAGCGTCTGCAAACCGCGTTTGAACGCCAGCGACAGTTCACCGCCGACGCCTCGCATGAATTGCGAACGCCTCTTTCAGTTCTTCAAACTCACCACGAACTTGCTCTCTCCAAACCTCGAACCCCCGAGGAATATCAGGAGACGATTCAAACCTGCCAGCGTGCGGTTGAGAGAATGAACTCGCTGGTGGAATCGCTTCTCGTTCTTGCGCGAGTAGATTCCAATGAAGACGCTGCCAAGCATGCCAACTTCGAGCTGGGCAATGTTCTCGAAAATGAAATCGAGAAACTCGAGCCCGTGATGGCTAAGGCAGGACTCAACTTCTCCAGTAGCCTCGTCAGCGCGACGGTTGCCGGCGACATGCATCAGGTCGGCAGAGTCGTCAGCAATCTGTTAACCAACGCCATCCATTACAGCGAGTCCGGTGACAATGTTTCGGTTTCGATGAGTTCTTCAGATGATTACGTAACGATCGATGTGGAGGATTCCGGCACTGGAATTCCAGACGAAGAACTAGCGCGGATTTTTGATCGATTCTACCGGGTCGATAAGGAAAGATCGCGTGAAACCGGAGGCAGCGGGCTCGGCCTTTCCATCTGCAAAAGTATTATCGAACGTCACAACGGTTCAATTTCGGTTGAGAGCGTCGCAGGAAAGGGTAGCACTTTCCGCGTCAGACTTCCGCTGGCCGGTTAATCACATGGATGTAGATCTTTTCTTGACGTCGCAATGATGTTACGAATCAAGTTTCATGTTGCCGATGCTGCTCACGAACAGTGCTCTCGGTATCCCCGAAGCAAGGCTTTCCATCTGCCTGAAGAAATCACCCTCGCCACCTTCGTCCGGCAACTCAAAACCAAGGATTACGACAGCGGAATTCTGTGATTCACGCTGGATGACTTCTTTAGCATTGGAAGCCACGAACACAACCGGATCGGCTTCAATCCTTGACTCCGTCGCGAGCTCTTCAAGATGCCGTGTGACTTCTTCGACCCCGGAATCGTCATTAACGATCCGCATCAACCGGATCTTTCGAGTGCTCCAGTCACGGTTCTGTTTAAGCAGATGGGCCAGCAGCAACATCAGCTCACCGTTCTGACGACCACGCCACCAGACATCGATTGTGCCTTTGGGTGGCTTGCGCGGCTCTGCTTCCAACTCGGTAGACCGCGCGATAATGACATTACGTCGCAGCCCTTTTATCACGCGGAGACTGGCCACAAGGGGCTCGGCCTTCGATTCTTCTGCGGGCCAGCCAAGCAGTAACGTGTTGGGGCGAAGTGCACCGAGACCACTGCACTGGATCAGATACTCGATTCCTTCGGTGAGCGATGGCGCGGCGACGACGTTCGGAAACGCATCAAGTTCCTGTTCGGAAATGTATCGTTCCAGAAGCGATTCCTGGTTCTCAATCCGGTCCAGTCGATCTTCGACGTTACCTTGTATAACCTGGCCAAGGCTTAGAATTCCGTGCCCGGAAGTCAGCCAGTGGCCGAGGATGACGAGGTGAGTCCGGTTACCGCCTCCTCCACTCATTACCAGAATGATCGGTCGCCAGTTTTTGGGGTGGTAAAGCTGTCGTTCGAGTTTGAGCAGATTGTTACGAGCGCGCTCAAACAGCAGGCCGCTGCCAAGATCACCCCAGCGGGAAACGACCTGCTTCTGGTAGATGTAGTAGTAGATCATTCCCATCAGCAAAGTTGCCGCCAACGCGGATTTCCAGTCAATCAGAACCATCACGGCTGTGCAGCCGATCGCACCGGCCAGCGAAGCAGCCCAGTGGCTGTAGCGGAACGTCGGACGATAACTTGGATTGTGAGTGATTGACTCGTAGAACGTCGCCAGATTGATTGTCCCGTAAGTGATCATGAAAGCCATCGTGATGTACGGCGCGATCGTATTGAGATCCGCTCGGATGATGCATATTTGAGAAATGATGAAAGTGACGATTATCGCGCGTCGCGGCTCTGAATTCGGTCCGCTACCTGCGCCGAACATTTTCAGCGAAGGAAAAATCGTATCCCGCGCCAGCGCTTGCAGAATTCTCGGCGCGCCCATCATGCTCCCAAGCGCGCTGGATAACGTGGCGGCAAAAACGCCGGCAGTTACAAGAGCTCCCCATTTGGAAACATCACGAACGATCATCGTTTCGCTGGTTGCGGCGGAAAGGTCACCGCGCGCTGCAGCACCGGCGAGGATGACGGCCATCGCTCCGTAGACGAGCCCCGTTGCCAGAATCGACCAGAGCGTCCCCGATGGAATGCTCTTGCTGGGGTTGCGCAGATCACCGGACATGTTGGCGCCGGCCATGATGCCCGTGACGGCTGGGAAAAACAGCGCGAACATCGTAAACAGGCTTTCTCCTTCAACCCATTTCGGACGTAGGTTCTCCTGCATTTGTGCCGTGCTGAAATTTTCCAGTCCGCCCCAGAAAAATGAAATCAGCGAAAGGGCCAGCGTGCCCAGGATGAAATACTGAATCCGGATCGTCCATCCGGCACCGATATACACGCAGGCGAAAACGACAATATTTACAATCGTCGCTATCACCTTGAAGCCCAGTCCAACATCGAATGACTGGGCGAATGCTTCGGTAAATCCGATGACGTACATCGCTACGGAAATCGCCTGAGCCAGAAAAAAGACGATGCCAATCGCGCCGCCGAATTCTGCACCCAGAGACCGGCTGATCAGGAAATAAGCGCCTCCCCCTTCGACACGCGTGTTGGTAGCGACAGCCGAAAGCGAAAACGTTGTCAGCGTCGTGATCAGCTTCGAAAGGGCAAGGATGATCAATGCCCAGAACAAACCCGAGTTCCCCACGACGTACCCGAAGCGGAGGAACATAATCACGCCGAGGATGGTCAGCGTACACGGAGTGAATACTCCGCCGAACGTTCCGAAGCCTGAAGCGGTAGCATCACCGTTCTGGCGACCACGAGGTTGCGGCGCTGACGGTGTGTCAGAGGGTTTTGAGAGATTCATCGATTAAAGCTGCCTTGGCAGGCTTTCCGGAAAAGCATTCCGGAAAGGAGTTTCTTTGCAGCAGCACCCGGCAACGGAACACAACGCGCTCCGGAAGGAAGTCTCAAGAGAAAATTAATGTGCAACTCAGCAGCACCAGAAAGGAAGGAATGACCCGAATATTGGAACCCGGCAACGGGCTTGAATCAACGCGGGAATCAGCTTGATTCCCCGTCGCTGGCATCGTTTTCCGATTCGTCTGCGGGCGCATCGTCTGAAGTTTCCTGCTCCGGTGATGAATCGTCCTGTTGAGGATCATCCTGCGGCGTTTCAGCCGTGTCATGCAAGCGCTGTCGTT
>JBCCFB010000072.1:0-25040 GCA_039029995.1 Planctomycetota bacterium | reverse complement strand
GAAGAGCAATGCAGATGGGTTCGGCCGGATTATCGTTTACAGCGTGGTCGCCGGCCTCGTGTTATTTTCGATTTCATGTGTCCTTGGAGGAACCGAAATCGAAGGCATGGTCATTTATCCGCTGATGCTCGGGTTCACTCTGTCCGTCTACTTTTTCTTCCCGCTATCTCTGCTACGAAAAAGTGGTCTCCGTTTGATTACTCGGTGGACGAAGGCTGACACGAATCATGCAGGCGACGAAGTAAAGCAGGCGACAAAGTAAAGGCCGACTAGCACTGAAGCCTTTCACAAATCTTTGTCGTCTGAATCAGGTCATCTGAATCAGGTCATCTGAACAAAGAGGAAAAATACGGCTGGAATTCCGACGGTAAGTCCGTGCAGCACGATGTAGACCCATGACCGGATTTTCTCCGCTGTCGTCCTTGAACTTGTCAAACCGTCGATGCCGAATGCCAGTCCGATGCACGCAAACACGACCATTAGAATCACGGCGGCGAATATGAAGCCGCAAAAGAATATCATTTCGAGGAACCCGCCGAACAAATCCAGGTAGTCGTCCCCGCCCCCGGGTTGTGATCTCATATCTATGATAAAGGCCCAGATAAACGGTATCGCCGCAATAATGATGTTGGCGATCAGGCAAGAAGCGGCAATGGTTCGCCCGGTCTTGCCCGTTTTTCGCTTTACGTAGGTGACCAACGCCGACTCATGATCATCAATAAAGACAACCTGTTTTCCGGGTACATTGTCTGATTTGACGGGTGGAACCGGGCGGTTTTGTTCGCTCATTGCATTACTCCGTTTTTTGAACTTGCAACGACGCAAAGCAATCGGCGTGCCAGCGAGCAAAACTGAGGTTTTGCCCGTCTTCTAATCTTTGTCGCCACCATCAAGTACACCGAATGACCAAGGCGTGTACATTCAACGTCTTTGCTGCTGCAACATCTGCTGCCGGTCTTCACGATGTTCCGATTGCCATTGGGCAGGCTGAACAGCGAAGTCCGAATCGTCTTGATAGTGTTCTTTCAGACGCGCGAGTTCCGCCTTCAGGGCCTCGATCCGATCTGCGTACTCAGGATCTTCATAGAGGTTTGTTCGCTCGTCCGGATCCGAATTCAAGTCGTAATATTCCCACTCGTCAAACTGATAGTAATGGATCAGCTTTTCGGACGTCGTACGAACACCGACCTGTCGCGGGCACATGTGCACGGACGGATATTCGTAGTAGTGGTAGTAAAGACTCTCGCGCCAATCATCAGGTGTCTCGCCGCGAAGCAGCGGCACCAGCGAATGCCCCTGCATGGTTTCCGGAATCTCTGCACCGGCAATATCCAGGAACGTCTCCGCGTAATCCAGATTCTGTACGAGATCTGTATTCACCGACCCGGGTTCGGTGACACCAGGCCAGCTGATAATCAGAGGCATCATCATCGACTCGTCGTACATCCATCGCTTGTCATACCAACCGTGATCGCCCAGATAAAAACCTTGATCGGAGGAATAGATAACGATTGTGTTCTCAGATAGATCATTTTCCTCCAGCCAGTCGGTGATCCTTCCGACCGACTCATCGACTCCTTTGATGCAACGGAGATAGTTCTTTACGTATCGCTGGTACTTCCAGCGGACCAGGTCTTCTCCTTCGAGGTTGGCAGCTAGAAACTCCTCGTTTCTTTCGCGCCAGCTTTCGGTCCATTGCTCCCTTTGTTCATCAGTAAACCGTTTCATATTCCGCCATGCCGAACGATCTTTCGGTGTTCCGTCATCATCGGTCTCAGGGTCGTAACCTTCGGGCAACGGAAGATGCAGATCGAAATTCAGATGCATGTGGCGGTCAATTTCCATCTCCTGAAACCGCGCACCGGGGGTATTGTCTTCGAATTTGTCAAAGAGAGTTTCCGGTTCTGGAAGATCGATGTCCGCGTACAGATCGAGATGCCTGATTGCCGGCATCCAGCATCGGTGCGGCGCTTTGTGCTGACACATCAGCATGAACGGCTCGTCATCTCCTTTTTTCTCCTCAAGCCAGGCGATTGCTTTGTCAGTCACGATATCCGTACAGTGCCCTTCCACGGTCTCCCGATTGTCTCCCTCGGTGAGAAAGAACGGGTTGTAGTAGGCTCCCTGGCCGCGCAGCACGTCCCAGTAATCAAAACCCTGCGGCGAACTGCTGAGATGCCACTTGCCGATTATCGCTGTGTGATAGCCGGCTGATTGCAGTAGCTTGGGAAACGTAGTTTGCGAGCCATCGAACTTGTTCCCGTTGCGCATGAAACCATTGAGGTGACTGTGCAATCCGGTAAGGATCACAGCACGACTTGGACCGCAGATCGAGTTTGTACAGAAGCTGTTTCTGAACAGCATGCCTCGACGAGCCAGCGCGTCGATATTTGGCGTCGGATCAAGGTCTTCGTAGATTCCGCCGTACGCGCCGATTGCATGATTCGCATGGTCATCGCTGAAGATAAAAACGATGTTCGGACGGTCTTCTTCGAGTGATACTTCGCTATCAGCGACGTTGTCAGCGACAGTCGGGCGGGCACAAACGGAAATCAGGACGATCAAGGATGCGAGGCAGGTAAGTCTCATTGACTGCTCCGGAAATGGGGTTGAACCCGCTCATTGTAGACGAGGCAGCGCTCAACTGGAAATTCCGCGCAGTCCGGCTCTTCACCGACGTTTTGGCTACTGACTAATCGGTCTTTGAAAGTTTGCCCGACTGAGTCAGATAAGCAATCACCTGGTCGGCAAGTTCCTCGACCGGCAGCGTGCCGTCGAGATGAATCTCAGGACTGGCCGGCGGCTCATAGGGAGCGTCGATACCAGTGAATCCTTTGATCTCTCCAGAGCGGGCCTTCTTGTAAAGGCCTTTGGGGTCCCGCGACTCGCAGACTTCCAGTGGCGTGTCGACGAACACTTCGACAAAATCCTCTGCACCGCCACCATCGCAGACCAGTTTCCTGACGCGGTCACGGTCTTCGCGATAGGGGCTGACAAACGCAGACAACGCAAGGGTTCCAGCCGAACAGAAAATGCCGGCAACGCAACCGATACGCCGGATGTTCTCTTTCCGGTCTTCTGCTCCGAATCCAAGTCCGAACCTTGCTGCGTACTCATCTCCGAATTCCGGAGCCAGGATTTCGCGACTCGCATTGAGACCGTGTCTGATGTTGTCTCCATCAAGGACAAAACTCTGAGCGCCGGCTTCGTTGAGCTTTGCATCGACGCAGTTGGCGACCGTACTCTTGCCGCTACCACTTAAACCGGTAAACCAGACCACACATCCGCGCTGCCGTTTAACGGTATGTTCATGCCATTTGACGATTGTCTTGTCTGTCATTTGAATCCTGAGTCGCAGTTTCGCGGAGGACGATCTGAGGTTTATAAGAAAACAGTGGGCTATTCGATCCCCGCAAGCTCACAGAGCCCCGCCCTGGAAACTGCCGTCGGGCAACTCCACACCAGAAAGAACAAAGCTTCGCGGCACCACCGGCCTGCCGGATGACCGGTAACATAACCGGCTCCTTTTGCCGCGACCAGTGCTGCCTGAGTCGCCCGCAAGACGAGGCTGTTTGCGCCGATTCGCAACTCTTCGTTAGTGCAGACCGGATTTCCCCGGGCAGAGCTAAGTAATTGTTCCACCAGTTCAGTGTGCTGTTGACGAAGCGAGTCACCTCCGTCACTCAGCCAGTCGCGTTGTCCCGCCTGCTTTTCCACCAGTTTGATCGCCGCGTTTGACAGGCCGAGAGCGAGTGCGGAGGTCTGGAATCCTCCGGCTCCACCACCGAATCCTGTCAGAACACTCTCACGCGGCCCGCCAATCACTGACGATTGTGCAACAAATACGTCGTCCAGATTGACCCGCCCCGTGTAGCTGCCGGTCAGGGCAACGAGCTGCTGATGGTCGGGGGCTGAAACTCCATGTTCCGATGTTTCGACAATGAACAAAATTTCACGACCATCGTCGAGTGTTGCTCCGGCAACAATAAAATCTGCTTTCGAGCCCCCCGTTACCCATGGGCTGAACCCGGTAACGCGATAGCCGCCGTCCACTTCTGTGGCCTTGAGCACCGGATCAATATGGCGATGGCTGGTTGTCAGATGGGAGATGCCGACGGTCGTAAAAGTCTGACCGGTTGCCAAACCCGGTAGAAACTGTTGTTTCACCAGATCGTTTTCCGACATGGCGATCCGGCGACAGGCGGCCGAGCGTTGTGTGATAACGAAAGTGGTAGTCAAACAGGCTTCCGCGAGCGAAAGGTAACCGCGAACAAGGTCCTCGGTTGCCCAGTTTGCCCCACCGAACTCTTCGGGAATAAACCAACCGAAAACTCCGGCCATCGCGCAAAGATCCAACTGTGTTTCAGGCCAGAACTGATCAGACTTCGATTTTTCCGAAGCCTGTTGCAGAAGAATGCAAAGGTGCTCGAGAGCGGCGTCGTCCGGAGACACAATTCTGACGACTTCTTCATTGGAAAAGTTGTTCAAGTTTTTTTCACCTGACATTCTGGTCGGTGCAAGCGTCATAAGCGGGCGAAACTTATCACCCCATTCCATGAAAGCGGGCAAACCTCCCCCTGCAAGCCTATCTTAACCGCCGAGTAGGAAAGCTGGACGCGTCCTTTGCGCCAGAAAACTCCAGCGTCTTGGTAAAGCGGGTTTTCCGAAACAATGTCAGAAACCTATATTTAAGTTCCCACCTTACGTCGTTGGAACCGGTTCCGGTGACGACGGCTCGGCGAACCAAGCTAACCCATGATCAGAAAACAAGCGATAAACGCAATTATGAATAATCCTGATTCTCTGGCAAAAAACATCGGTGCAACCGATGAGTCGAAGGAACAAATGCGAGCCGGTGAGATTTACGACAAATGCATGTCTCTTGCCAGTAACCTGTGGTGGTCATGGACTCCCGAGGTAACTGGCCTGTTCAGAGACCTTGACCCCGTTCGCTGGAGGCAACTGGACCACAATCCAGTCGCACTGCTTCGGGAATTTACTCCTGAGCGTCTGCACGAACGCGCAACCGAAATGGTTCTCTTCACCCGGATCGATCAAGCGTATCGCCGGCTGAAGGACTATATGAGTGATCACTCGACCTGGGCGGCAACCAACGTCGGCGTCCTCGGCGCGCGACCGGTCGCTTACTTCTCAGCCGAGTTCGGCATCCACGAATCACTGCCGATTTACTCCGGCGGGCTGGGCGTACTTTCGGGAGACCATATCAAGAGTGCGAGTAGCCTCGGGCTGCCCCTGATCGCAGTCGGCCTGTTCTACTCACAAGGCTACTTCCGCCAGCACCTCGACAAAGACGGTTACCAGTCAGAAGAATACGTCGATACGAAAGTGGAAGAGCTTCCGATCAAGGAAGCCTGCTCACCAGACGGCGAGCCGATCACCGTTGAACTCGAAACTCGCAGCGGAAAACTGCTGGCGAAAGTCTGGGTGATGCAGGTCGGTCGTGTAAAGCTGTACCTGCTTGACTGTAACGTTGATGGCAACAGCCCTCAGGACCGGCAGCTCACCGGTCGCCTCTACGGTGGTGACGAAAAGACAAGAATTCGTCAGGAGCTGGTACTTGGCGTCGGTGGCGTCAAAGCCCTTAAGGCTCTCGGGATCCAGCCGGGCGTCTTCCACCTGAACGAAGGCCACAGTGCATTCGGACCGCTGGAAGTCATCCGCCAGAAGATGGCGGAAGAAGGCGTGACGTTCGACGAAGCGTTGCAGGATGTTGCAACCCAGACCGTGTTCACGACCCACACACCGGTGCCGGCCGGACACGATCGCTTCGATGCCGACCTTGTTGAAGAACATCTCGGGCCGCTTCGTGATGAACTGGGGCTCAGCTATGAACAGTTTATGAGTCTCGGCCGTGTCGATCCGCAGAACGAAGAAGAACAGTTCTGTATGACGATCATCGGTTTGAAATTGTCACGTACCGCAAACGCGGTCAGCAACCTTCACGGCGTTGTTTCACGGCGCATGTGGGCGCACCTCTGGCCATGGCGGGCTGAAGAGGAAATTCCGATCGGCCATATCACCAACGGTGTCCACTCCCAGAGCTGGCTGGCAGATCCGATGAAGACACTGTACAGCAAACACTTCCCGATCAACTGGATGGACAGGATCGGTGAACCGGAGGTCTGGAAACGTATTCACGATGTTGACCCCGGTGAACTCTGGGAGATCCATAACACTCTCAAGTCATTGATGATCTCGTTTGTTCGCAGAAGACTGACCGCTCAATGCCGTCGTCGTGGTGAAACCGAAAATGCGATCAGTCATGCCAGAACGATGCTCGACCCATCGGTTCTGACGATCGGCTTCGCTCGGCGCTTCGCAACCTACAAACGGGCGAATCTGATTTTCGACGATCTGGACCGCATTGCCGAAATCATCAACGATCCACACCGCCCGGTACAACTGATTTTTGCAGGAAAAGCGCATCCGAAAGATGAGCCCGGCAAACAGTTCATCAAAACGATTGCGGCCCTGCGGCAGGATCCTCGCTTCACGTCACGAGTCGCATTCGTTGAAGACTACGACATCAACGTCTGCCGCGCTCTGGTACATGGTGTTGACGTCTGGCTGAACAATCCACGCCGTCCTCTGGAAGCTTCTGGAACAAGTGGCCAGAAGGTTGTGCTCAACGGCGGCCTGAACCTTTCGGTTCTCGATGGCTGGTGGGCGGAAGCCTACAACGGCACCAACGGATTCGCTATCGGCAGTGGCTCGGTACACGCATCCGACGAAGTCACCGACGAACGGGACTTTGAAGCCCTGCTGACCGTACTTGAATCGGAAGTGGCTCCGATGTTCTACCACCGCGATGCAGACGGTCTTCCACGTGAGTGGATCCGTCGGATGATGAACTGTATCAGTTCGCTCGCATGGCGATTCAGTAGTGACCGGATGGTTATGGATTACGCGACGGAGTGTTATCTGCCTGCCGCCGGCGGCCTGAGCTGCAAATTCTAGCCGGTTCGTGTCGGGCATCGGCACGACAATTCCCGGTTAGACAATTCCCAGTTACATTGCAAAACTGCCGCAACTTCAAGTTGCGGCAGTTTTTTTCTGTATATGCTGGCTCCGTTGGCTGCTGACTATCCGCTGTTTCCAATCCACGGCAGCTATACAATGGTTCACGACCATTCGTTCAAGCGTTCCGGCGCAATTCGACCTGATTCGTGATTCAAACTAATGAAACGCTTCAAAGGATTACTGAGAGACACGTGGTGGCTGTGGATCGGCATGTTCGTTCTCGGCATTGTGACCGGCAGACTGATAAGTCCTGCCTTCTACTCCGCCATTCCGATTTCGATATTCAGCTTCTTCTACTTCGCCCTGATGAGATACGACGAGAATGGAAATCACAAAGAAGGAATGTAGGAGCGATCGGGAAGCTTTTTTGAACGAAGCCTCAAAAGTGAATCAAAGAACTGCCGTACCGGAAATCTATGACTGAAGAGAAAAATTTCGGAGCTGATGTCGAATTCCTGAATCAGCATGTCGAGACAATCGTCCTTTCCAACAGCGAGGGAGGGTCACTGGTTACTGTTCCGGCATGGCAGGGGCGGACAATGACCTCTTCCGCAAGGGGAGCCGGAGGCACCAGCTACGGCTGGATCAACTACGACCACATCGCAAGTGGAAAAAGAGATCCGGTTATCAATCTCTACGGGGGTGAAGATCGCATGTGGATCAGCCCCGAAGGTGGTCAGTACTCGGTCTTCTTCGATCCCGGCGTGCCCCTGGATTTTGCAAACTGGCGCACCCCGGAACTTATCGACACGACTCCATTTGATGTCGTCGAGTCGAATGATAAATCCATCAGCTTCAGGCAGAACGGCAGCCTGATGAATTACAGCCGCTTCACGTTTGACATGCAGATGGATCGACAGGTCAACCTGCTGTCCCGATCCGATGCAGAAAAAGTCCACGGCATCGACTGCAGTAATCTGGCTGTGGTAGCCCACGAAAGTCGCAACACCCTGACCAACACTGGTAGTGAGCCTTGGCGTCCTGAAACCGGCCTGATAAGCATCTGGATGCTTTGCATGAACAAACCGGCCGAGAATGCCACGCTCGTCGTCCCGTTCAAAAAAGGTGACAGCGAGAAACACAGGGAGAAACCTGGAACGCCGGTCAACGCCGACTACTTCGGAAAACTTGATGGCACGCGGTTACAGTTAAATGAAGAAGAGGGGCTGGCCTACTTTCTTGGTGACGGAAACATGCGCAGCAAGCTGGGCGTTACTTTTGCCAGGGCCTGTCCTGTTCTCGGCGCTTGGGACGCAACTCATAGCGTACTGACGGTCGTTGATTTCAACCTGCCGGAAACAGCGCCCGCTGGATATACGAACAACCTCTGGGAGATCCAGGAAGAGCCTTACGCAGGCGATGTCATCAACGCCTATAATGACGGCCCGAATGAATCAGGTGGCAAGCTGGGTGGATTCTTCGAACTGGAGACCATCAGCCCCGCACTTGCACTACAACCCGGTGATTCGTTTACTCACCTTCACCGTACCGTCCGTATGGAAGGCGACCGCAAGATCCTATCCGATGTATCGCACCACATTTTTGGCGTCGATCTGGACAGGATCGAAAGTCACTTCACAAGCAAATAAGTCTGAGGAACTTCATCGTGACCCGATTCTACAAACTGCCGCTCTTAAGACTCCCGCTCTTAAAACTGCCGCTCTTAAAACTGCCGCTCTTCAAACTCCCGCTCTTACTTACGCTTGCCTGTTTTTTCCTGACTGTTGTTCCAGTCGTGACCGCTCAGGAATCCGAAGAAGGCTTCCGTCCGATTTTCGACGGTGAGACTCTCGATGGATGGGAAGGCGACGCGGAAAACTGGCGGGTCGAAGAAGGAGCGATCGTCGGTGAGTCCACCGCTGAAAACCCTCTCCAGGGCAACAACTTTCTTCGCTGGGCCGCCGGGGAGGTCGATGACTTCGAGTTGAAGTTGAAGTACCGGATTTCAGGTACCGAGCGAGCCAACAGTGGTATTCAGTTCCGCTCACAGCAGGACGACTCGGGTGCCTTCATCGGGTACCAGGCCGACATCGACAAGAATGGAACCTTCACCGGCATCGTCTATGACGAAAAAGCCGGTCGAGGAATCCTCGTTCAGCGCGGACAAGGCATGACGATCACCGAGGACGGCACCAAAGAAGCTGCTGAACTCGAAGAAGGAGTCGATCAGCAGACTGCGTCAGAGCGTGTCATTGCAGGAGTCGACTTCAATGGCTGGAATGAATACCACATCAAAGCCTGCGGCAACGAAATCACGCTGACGATCAACGGGAACGTTTCAAGCCATCTCATTGACCATCAAACAGATCATGCAGATGCCGCAGGACTCATCGGGCTGCAGCTGCACGCCGGCCCGCCGATGAAAATCGAATTCAAAGATATTCACCTCAAGCGTCTGCCGATGGCGAATGGCAAAAAAGTCGTCTTTGTTGCGGGTACCAAAAGCCATGGCTGGGGTGCACATGAGCACAACGCCGGCTGCCTGCTTCTTGCAGATCGTCTCAATTCCGCGGCGACAAACGACGGGCTGCCGGTTTACGCAACCGTGTACCGCAACGGCTGGCCCACTGATCCGACCGCTTTCGATAACGCCGACACCGTCGTGATTTATTGCGACGGTGGTGGCCGGCATATGCTGCACCAGAACGGCGATCAGTTCGAAGAGATCATGGACCGCGGCGTCGGACTCGTTTGCATCCATTACGGTGTTGAAGTACCCAAGGGCCCCTCCGGACAACGTTTCCTCAACTGGATCGGCGGCTATTTTGAAACGGATTGGTCTGTCAACCCGCACTGGGATGCTGAATTCACTGAGATTCCCGAGCACCCTGTAACGCAGGGCGTCGAACCATTTACGATCCGCGACGAATGGTACTACCACATGCGTTTCGCTCCTGAGATGACACGCGTGATTCCTGTACTAAGCGCCCTTCCGCCGGCAACAACACTCGAACGTCCGGACGGGGCTCACAGCAACAACCCTCATGTTCGCGCTGCTGTTCTCGAACGCAAAGAAGTTCAACACCTGGCGTGGGCCTACGAGCGACCCGACAGCGGTGGTCGCGGGTTCGGCTTCACCGGCGGCCACTTCCACTCGGCGTGGGCAGAAGACAACCTGCGAACACTGGTTCTCAATGCAATCGTCTGGACCGCGGACGAAGACGTCCCTGAAGGCGGAGTGAAATCGGAAACTCCCGATCAAGCGGAACTGGATTCAAACCAGGATTTCCCGAAGCCGGAAAACAGATAGCCAGACAAGCTCTGTCAGATTTTGACTGCGTCTTATCAGGCTGTGCGAGCCATCACTCGCACGCCTGCCGGGACGCATTTTTTTTGCGCCTCGTAAATCTGTCCGCAACGATGTGAGTCTCTGTATTCACCGATAGAATTTGAACGCTCCGATGGACGGCTACTTTGCATCCGTCCAAAGCGCATAAAAAAACCGCCTCGCGTAATACGCGATGCGGCGCGATATCGATAAGCCGGCGCTGTCGTAGCGATGGGAGCTACTTGGAGACAGACGCGAGTCGAGCGTGCTGAGCACAAGCTAAAAGTGACTCGGGCCTACCAGAATTATGGTCCCTCAGCCGTGAGTGCACCGGGTTATCAACTCAATTGTCGGACTTAGCCGAGTGGTTGAAAGTAAACTCTCAACACACAATTATTCGGCAAAACCCGTCCCCATGTTCGCATGAAGTTGTCAAAAATCAAGGCATTGACACCGACCCTGAATCATGGGGACGCGTGTTATAGATAAACCGGTTGTCATGGTCGAGGCCAAACAGTCGCTAACTGCGATTGAACATACCGGCACGGAATTAAACGTGATGAAAACTTCCGCAAAATATTTTTTTGAAGTGGTTCCGGCGCGATTTTTGCCTCGACAAAATCTGCCGGAAAGCAGAAGTATTTTTGACAGGAGGTAACAGAGTTAACGAACAATGAAACCCGGATAACTCATAGATCGAAAAGACGAAAGGGCAACGACAAGCATCTGTTCGGTCAAGCCGTTCTTCCGGCTGACACTGTTGTTAGAACAACTTTTTGAAGAGCAATGCAGCCTAAAATTATCGACTCAAAAATGGCCGGATGCAGGCACCGCAATTTTCCTTGTGCCTTGTTTCCGCTGCCTCGTTTCCCCTGCGACGTTTTCCCATGCGACGTTTTCCCATGCGACCTTCTGTTGCTAATGGCCAGGAGATCAGTATACGTCGCGTGCTGTCATTTCAATTTCAGCTCCAGAATGACGCTGTTCCAGTCAGTCCCCGGCGTCAAATATTCTGCGACTTTTTCAACCTGAATTTTTTTCATTAAACCGGCTTCGCGAGCTACAGCTTCTTCTTCAACCCACTTCGGTCCTTTGATTGCAAGCAGCCGTCCAGCGTGCAACCAGCTGTCTTCAAGCCAGCGACAGATCATAATCATCGGGCCAACCGCTCTTGCTGTCGTTACGTCGACGCGGATGTCTTCAAGCAGCTCCTCTGCACGGCAATTGTAGATCTCGATCTCCAGACCGATTCCTTCGGCAATCTGATCGAGTGCACGGCTTTTCTTTCCCACTGAATCGGTCAAAGTGATCTTCAAGTCGGGTCGAAGAATCGCAAGTACCATTCCGGGAACTCCTCCGCCCGATCCGATATCCAGCACTTCTTCACCTTCACCGATCAACCTGGACAGTTCCAGAGTATCGACAAGGTCACGTGAAACGAACTTGTGAAAGTCCGTATGGCGCGTCAGGTTGATCGAATGATTTATCGCCCAGAGCAGGCGGCAATAGCCGTCCAGTTTGGGCAGTGAGTGTTCCGGCACTTCCAGCCCGAACTCCGCAATCGCTTCCTGTAGCTCTTTCAATTTGTTTCCGCTTCGTTCTGTTCCATCCCGGGTCTTAGATTCCCAGAGACAGTCGCGTTAGATGAAAAAACACCGGCGCCGCAAAGCAGGCCGAATCGATCCGGTCCAGCACTCCCGCATGCCCCTGAACCAGCGTGCCGTAATCCTTCACGCCACGGTCTCGTTTTATTGCCGACATCGTCATGCTACCCGATGAAGCCATTGCGCTTGTTACAAGCGCCATCGAGCCTGCTCCGTACCACGTGAATGGAGTTACGTCAGGCAGGGCCACTTGAATCAGAATACCGACCACCGCGGTGCAGCAAGCCGCTCCGATAAAGCCTTCCCACGTTTTCGTGGAATTAACAGTCGAAGCGATGACATGCTTGCCCACCAGCCTGTCCCACGTGAAATGGAACAAATCGCTGACCTGGACGATTACGATAAAGAAGAACAGCAGACCCGCTGACTTGCCGCTCCAGAGGACGTATTCACCGTTTTGTCCTGCGGTCGGATCCCACGTATTCAGTTCCAGGTACAAAAGGGCAGGGGCATGGCTGAGGGCGTAAACACAGATCAGAAGCCCGAACTGAATCTTTGCTGTCCGCTCCAGAAACCGTTTATGATCACTCGTCATCGCGATTCGCGCAGGAATAAACAGCGATGCGTAAACGGGAATAACAACCGTATAAAGCGCGTACTCATCAAGCGCGACCAGGACATACTGCAGTGGCGTGAATAGAAAAAACACCCAGAACAGCGTTCTGTGATCACCACGCCGCGTCGGCGTCATAGTGATGAACTCGCGAAGTGCCCAGAAAGACACAAGCCCGAACATCACGACGGTCACCCATTCATTGAGAATCAGGGCAACGATGACAATCAGACAGATCGTCAACCATGCGGAAACACGCTTGTTGAATTTCCTGACGATCGCCGGATCAATGCTTGATTCGGGTTGCCGTTTGAGAATCTGACCGATCGACAGCAGGATCGACAGAGACACAATAACGCCCAGCACCAGAATGACCGTGGCTCGATCCAGGGCCTCCAGGTTGAAAAAGCTGTACAGCGTATCGACCAGTCCGGCAGCGATCACGGCATTATCAAAACAGGAACCAGAAAAGCGGCAGCAATACGTCCACTGCCGGCAAACGCCTACTTTAGATCAAAACAGGATTTCAACTACCCTGAATCGACATCGGGACGAGGCGTAACCGGATATTGTCCGAATTCAGCTGATTCGGGCAATCGGGTGTAAATTTACATGCTGCGCTACATCCTCAGGCGTCCTTCAGCTTGAGCACCGCTTCTCGCGCACGGGTCAGAAAATCATTCTTGGTTTCACCGGATTCCAGCCAGATTGGCGGACCGATCGAAATACAACTGAGCAGTGGCACCGGCAGGACTTCGCCTTTGGGCATCACCCGGTTCAGGTTATCGATATAAACGGGCAGCAGTTCCAGGTCCGGTCTTTTCTTGGCAAGGTAATAAAGCCCGCTTTTGAAACTCTGAATCTCTCCCGATAGATTCCGCCCACCCTCTGGAAATACGATCAGCGAATAGTCCGATCCGATTTCGCTGATCATCAGATCGATAGGACTGGAATGGACTTTGACTTTTTTCCGGTCAATCAGCAGTAGATTGAACGCGTCAGCCATGTATTTGCGGACCGGCCCTCCATGCCAGTAGTCAACCGCAGCCACAGGCCGGGTGAATTTCCGCAGCTGCCTCGGAAGCGATGACCAGAGTACCAGGGCATCAAGATGACTCGTGTGATTGGCGAAGTAAACGCGCTGGCAGGCGTCAGGCTCGCAATCGATCCACCGGACAGTTGCGCCACTGACAACTTTGGCGAGTCCCGCCAGAAAAGGCGCAGTCAGTTTCTTCATGGATCGGGTCTGGAATTCACATGGCCGGTTGCAGCCATCGTCAACTTGCGACTGCCTTTGTTGCCAATTCTAGTGGCCCAGCGCTGAAACTCCAGTGCGCCGGCCCCAAAGGGCCGGAGGTACTCGAATTCTACGAAACGAAGGATCCTGAATCTGCTACAGGTCCTGCCTGCAGCGGTGGCAGAATGGAACCCGGCGCAGGGTTGCTTGCGCCGTGCCACGGGTTCTTTGAACGGAATAGCCGCTCAACAAGCTCGATATACCCTTCGGTCATGCTTTCGAGAGAACTGTTCTCGATGATGTGGCTTCGCCCGGAATTTCCCATACGCGAAGCGCTTTCGGGATCTGTCAGGACGTCCAGCCAACGTTGCGTCATTTCGGCCAGGTTGCCTTCCGGAACAAGATAGCCGGTCCGGCCATCAAGCACCGATTCGCTTACCGACCCGACATCCGTTGCGACAACCGGCCGGGTACAGGACATCGCCTCAAGAATGGAAACGGGCTTCGCTTCGTTATGCGATGTCAATGCAAACAGGTCGACCATCGACAGGACACCGGGAATGTCACTGATCGAACCAGCGAAGTGAACGCAGGACTCCAGTTCCAGTTCTCTTGTCAGTTTTTCCAGTCCTTCCCGTTCCGGTCCGTCGCCGGCAATTACGAAATGTGCGTTCTGCAACCGGGACCTGACATTCTTCGCAGCTCTCAGGAACAACTCATGATTCTTTTCCGGTCTTAGCGCGGCAACGATGCCTACAACCGGACTGTCTTCAGGAATTCCAAGTTTGCTTCGCCACTCTGTGCGGGATTCAGGGCTGAAGACGAAACGGGAAGTGTCGATCCCGTTGGGAATCATGAACACTTTTTCTGTTGGAAATTTTTCAAACTCGACAAGGAACTCCGCATGACTTTCGGCAACTGCAATAAAGCCATCTGTCGCAGGAGTGAGCAGGCGATTCATTCTGCCGACGCCATCAGGCCAGCCGGTTGAATGCAGCGCTGACAATATGACCGGCAGACCTGCACGTCGCGCGGACAACCTGCCCCAGAACATCTTGTCCCCGGCCCCGACCGTAATCACTGCATCGACTTTGTTCTGGTCGTAGAGTTTTCTCAGTCGTCCCATCACGCCTACATCGAACTTGTGCCGGATGAGGTTTTCAAAGACCGGAATCTCTTCCGACAATTCCTCGCCCAGAACATCTTTGTGCTTCAAGCAACAGATCATCGGCTCGATGCGCGAACGGTCCATCTTTCTGACCATATTGACCAGAAGCGTTTCGGCGCCGCCCACAGGCATACTGGTAATCACAAACATTGTTCGCAGTGGCCGGTTCGAGTCATTCATTGCTTCACTGTTTGTCTTTGCCTGACTTACTGTTCTTGTGTCGCTGTCTGTTTCTGCACTTCGGGTGTGCGAATCGATATTTGACGGTTCCATCGTTTCAACGACCCGGCTTTCGCAAGCGATTTCCTTGACTGCCGGCGCAGATGCCCATACGTAACGCTTTTCCGTGGTGATGCGAGGATCGAATGTCAGCCAGTTACGAACCCGTTCGAAAACAGGATCGGCATGAATCCTCTGCAGGTGGAACGAGTCATCGCCGATGGCATTGAATCCACCATATGCAGAGCAGACTCCCTTGAAGCCTTCATCCTTGAGCATCCTGAAAACAGCTGGATTCAGATTCGCAACCTGTCCGTAAGGGAATGCGAAATATCTGATCGGTCTGCTGATCAACCGCTCCATTTCCCGGGTGGCGGTGATGACTTCGTCATAAAGCCGTTCTTCGTCTGCGATGCTGCCAAGGTCGGCATGAGTTCGAGTGTGTCCGCCGATTTCGACCCCTGCATCCGCCAGCGCGCGAATCGCTTCGATCGAGTTGGGCAGCAGGGGCTGTTCTTCTTTCACGTCGTGAGCAAACGGTTCATGCTCGACAAGGTGGCGGGTCGTGATGAAATAGGTGACCGGAATCTTTTGTTCGATCAGAAAGGGCAGAGCAAACGAGCAGTTGTCCGCATAGCCATCATCAAACGTCAGATGCAGGGCAGGGCGGTCGTTGAATCCGCTCTCCATCCGCCGCTGACATTCTTCCATGCTGACCAGATCGAAGTTCTTTTGAAACCAGCGGATCTGTCGCTCGAAGTCCCCTTCGGAGATCGTCCATGGATTCGGATGTTCATCGGCAACACGATGATAAAAGAGAATGGAAACAGGAACGTTGCCCTTCTTTTTCCAGCGGTTCAGCCTGGCACTCCTGACGGGAAGGGTCGCCAGTCGGTAAAGGTTGATCAGACTCGTTTTCAGAGATGACATGGAGGCTGGATTTCCGGAACTCGACAAATGGATCGCGACAAGCCCGTCCGCGGATGAACAGGTATCCCCTAAGTTTTGGTCACCGGTAACGGGCCGCAAATTAATTCGCATCCAATGCCACCCGGGCTACTCCGGGTGACCGTCATAACCCGCAAATCCCCTTTGATTTACCAGTACCGCAACCTGTGCGGTCGAACGTGCATTCGCTGTCGGGTTTTTCGACCTCCGCGGTCAGAGAACAGCCATATTTTGTGTGACCGTCCGGTGCACAGGGCTCCGGTAACCGCTGCGCCTGCAATTTGTTCCAGTCACGCAGGTGCGACTTTGTCATCGTTACAGGTTCTGCAATGAGTCAACAACGCAATCTATTTGGTATCAAGATCGACGCGCTGAATATGAATCAGGCAGTCCAGCGACTTCGATTCTGGATCTCGGACGACGAAACCGCCGGCGGCAAGTCATGTCGTTACGTCGTAACGCCTAATGTCGACCACACGGTGCTGTTGAGCGAGAACGCCGATTTCAAAACGTCATATGACAGTGCAGACATGATCCTCGCCGACGGTCACCCGATCATCTGGGCCTCGCGACTTTTGCGACAGCCGTTGCCTGAACGCGTTCCGGGCAGCGAACTTGTGCCGAGAATGTTTGATTCCTTCAATTCCCAGCAGGTAGGCGGGGCACGTCCGCTTCGTGTCTTCCTGCTCGGAGCTGCGACCGGCGTTGCTCGTCAGGCGGCAGAAAACATGAAGAAAACATGGCCGAATGTTGAGACTTGCGGTGTCTACAGCCCGCCACTCGGCTTCGAAAAATGTGAGTTCGAATCCAGCTACATTCTCGGGCGAATCGAGTTGTGCCGCCCGGATGTTGTGGTGGTAGGACTGGGAGCCCCTAAACAGGAACTCTGGGTTCACAAACACCGGAAACAAATCAACGCCAGCGCCGCTCTTTGTGTCGGGGCAACCATCGACTTTCTTGCCGGTGAGAAAAAACGCGCGCCGGTCTGGATGCAGAAATCCGGTATCGAATGGTTGCACCGAATGTGCAGTGAGCCGCGCAGGCTGGTCAAACGCTATGCAAAAGATGCGTGGATTTTTCCACAGCTGGTTCTACGTCAGATGTTCAGGGGTCAACAACCTGCAGTCTAACGGCTTCAACTGCAACGTTATCCTGGAAAACCCTCCCCTCGATCAGGTTTTCGTTCCCCGGCTCATCTTCGCGTTACGCGAATTCCTTGACGGATCGTGTCAGGCGACTAATCTTGCTCTTTGGCAACTAAGCCTACTGTCTGGCAACTAAGCCTACTGTCTGGCACCCAAGCCATCTGTCTGGAACAAGCGCCGGACGACACTTCCAATCCGAGGAGAGACGCGATGAAAGCTCTTACCGCAGCCCTGACTGCAATCTGCATGACAATGGCGTTTTGCTCTTTTGCAAATGCACAAGAAGAAGCCGCCGCTGCCCAGCCCGCACAAACCGACCAGATCACTCCAGCCGAAGGCGGCGCTGAAGCCGCTGTTGTTCCTCAGGCAGCCCCGGCCATGGGCGGACAAGTCATCATGGATCAAGGCATGGTATACGGCGCACCGGTCTATCAAGGCCCTGTCTATCAGCCGATGTATCAGCAACCGATGTACCAGCAACCCATGTATCATCAGCCGATGTACCAGCAACCCATGTATCATCAGCCGATGTACCAGCAACCCATGTACCACCAGCCGATGTACCAGCAACCAATGTACTACCACGGCCAGATCATCCACGATCCGTATATGGTTCAGCCGATGTATCCGCAGTATCAGTTCCTGCCGCAGGAAGATCCGATGACAGGATATTCAGACTGCAACATGAACTGCTCTCAGTACACCACTGCTGTTGAGCGCTGCAATTGCTATAAAAGCGAAGCACATTGCCTTTGCCGCGCTGCTTGTGATGCAACTTATCCGAACAATGAGTTCCAGAAGCGCGCCTGTAAAAAAGGTTGCGATCTGTCTCAGCAGAACATGGACTGCAGCAACGTTGCGATCATTCAGCCGTAGGCGCTGCTCGTTTCAGCTCAAACACAAAGCCGTGACTCGCGTCGCGGCTTTTCTTGTGCGCACTCGGCGCGCTCCGGTGCAAACATGGATCGCGCCGGTCAATCTGCCGGCAGCGCGACGCGAAAACAGACCTTGATCGTTGATGTCGCATTGACAAACCGTTTTCCACGACTTGCACTGTGTCCGCTGCCATACCTGTCGCTTCCGAAATAGTCCGCCATACCCATGGCTCCCATCGGATCATGGCACCATTGGTCTGCGAACCCGTTCATATCAAACAGGCCAAACGGGTTGGGCAGCTTCCGGCCGACCTTAAACGTCGAACTCGACGGCAACGCGTATTCACCGTAAAAGTCGAGCAGATCTTCTCGCGATGCGTGACCGTAAAAATACGCGGTCCGCGTTCCGCCTCTGGCAGCAAACTCGCACTGGTCGTACGTCGGCAGCCGGAATCCATTGCCACCCGTCTCCAGCGAGATGCAAACCACCTCGTTACCCAGATCCGGCTTCTGATATTTCAACTTGTAGAATGGCTCACGATTTGTCTGAAGGCTCAACCAGTTACAGAACTCAAGTGCGGCGAACCACGTGATGCCATCGGCAACATCATCCTGCCCGTTCAAACGGCGGTTGAAATAGGCAGCGTTGTACAGCATGGCCAGATCTTCGACTCCGGCTTCCTTCAGTCGCTCGACGGTGTCCGGATCGTTGATAAACGCACGAAACGCGCTTGCGGTAACCGGCGTTTCAGTCAGGAAAAACGCCTCATCGTTGGTCAATATCCGGTCGGGTGTCGGTGGCAGGTCTTCGCCGGTGGCAGCAGGTGTGAACAATTGTGCCGGAAGAATCGAATCCCGGTTCAAAGCCACCGATCCTGAACCGATTCGATAGAAGGTCATCAACTCATCTCCCGCACGAATGCGCATCACCTCATCGGTGGACATCCGTGGCAGTTCCGGTTCCGCGAATTCTAGTTTTCGAATCAGTGCAAGCCCGGCTGAGACGACGGGTGCGGAAGCATTTTTGTTTTGCACAAGCTTGTCCAAAGCCGCTTCAAGACGCTCGCTCTGCTCATCACTTACCCCGGGATCTGCAACCGCCCTGGCGAGCAACAGGCTGTATAGAGTTGATGGTTTGAATTCACCCGGATTTGCTGACGCAGCCTCTATCAGCGTCAGCACAGGCTCGAAATCACCGGACCATGATTCCAAACAATGTACAAACGCCGTCCGGTCGTCAGGCAGTGGCCCGAACGCCAGAAACTGCTCCAGGGAATCAAGTTCACCAAGATAGAAAAGGGTCGATGCATATCTTGATCTGATGCGCGGATCGTTTGACTGTTCCAACCTTTCCTGCAACTGTTCAATCGCTTCTCTCTTCGAATCCCCTTGCGTTTGCAAAAGTGAGTTGATGACAGGTAGTGAATAGCCGTCAGCAACATTGCCGATGGCGGCCACGATCCGGTCAACAGGAATGTTTTCAGGATCAGACATGCGCGCCATGGCCAGGTTCAGACGCAGCCGGGCATCAACACCTTCCGCGTCATCGAGGCGTTGCTCGAGAATCTTATGTGCCAGGGGTTGATTGTCACTGGCAACCAGTTCGATGGTTGCAGGAATCCCTCCGACCGGCGTCGACTCAAGACTGTCGATTCTCCCCGAAATCAGTTCCCTCTGATTCTGGTTGTCAAAATACCGGTAACCGGCCAGCAGCAGGCCCATCACTGCAGCAACTGCGACAATCCGCAAAGCAAAATAGGACCTTGCGCGCGACATCATCGACTTTTCTTCACGGCTCATTCGCCGCCCGGGAACACCGGTGGAAATCTGCACGAATTCGGTGAACGTCGGAAGATTCCGGCTTTCCTGCCGTGCCGTCCAGCGCGCTGCGAGTTCTTTCATTCGCAGAGCTGCCCGTCCCTGCCATGTTTCGTTCTGTTTCAGCGCCATCCACTGGCGAACCGGCTCGACAAGGACATCGTGAGCAAGCTGAAATCCGGGCGAGGACTTTCCGGAAGTCGCCGCGTCCGCATCGACTCTCGTAATTAGTCGCATGTCCTTGTCCAGCAGGTTCAAAGTTGCGTCGACGATGTTGTCTGTTGCGGGTAGATCGTTGTCGCGAAGTTGTTGCTGCAGTTCAGCACGGGACCGGCTGGCGCCTTTTATCGGGCCGCCCTCTGAAGGGAGCAGGGCAGAAAGCACTCCGCGTGCTGATTCACAATAAGGCCGAACGGCTGCCGTCGCTGATTCCTCGCTGAACGTCCGGTCAAGAAACCTGATCCCGATACCTTTCCAGCCACCGATTCTGGTAAGACCGGTTCGCGTCCATTCACGTCCCTGCATGAGTTCGGCAAAGAGGGACAAGTGAGCGCAAATCACTTTGTCATTGCGGGAGATCGACTCAATCGCGTCAGAAACGAATTCCTTCTGCTGTCTTGCAAGTTCTTTATCAGCCGGCAGTGCGTTGTAGGCGCGACCGAAAGCCTTGAGAACTTTTGTCGCGTGCCGTTTATCAAAAAGTGGTAATGCCAGCGCGTTTCTACCGTCCTGAATTTTATATCCGAGCAGTTTGAACAGGTTCTGAAACTGCATCCAGAAATCGTCACGAACGAGAAACAGGACTTGAACGGTGTAGCCGTCGCACTGCCTCAACGCATTCACCAGTTCCGATTCGGGATGATTCCGGTCGCCGCTGAGCCATTGTTCGAACTGATCAAGCACAATCAGCAACCTTGTCCCGCCAGTGCTGAACCGTCCAGTCCGCAACCCGATGATCAGGTCCACGGTATCAACATGCTCAATATCTCTTTCATTCAAGGCGTGAACTAAACGGCTTTTCAGAGTGGTCTCGGTTCTTTCCGCGGAACACTCGACGTAAACCTGCCGATGGTCTTCGGGCAACTGAGGAAACAGTCCGGCTTTTACAAACGAGCTCTTTCCACAGCCTGACGGTCCGTAAATCAGCCCCGCGACCAGAGGGCTGCCCGAATCGGAAAGTCGCGCCGTCCAGAAGCGTAGCGACTCGGGAATCCCGAAACGATCAACCGGTCCCGGTAGTAGTTCGCGGAAGAACTCCGCATCGTTGACATCAAAAGAACGCAGTCCCTTCGGAACAATCCTGACCGGTGACGTCTCTTCCATGGATCCCGGGCCGGACGATAAAGAACCGACCGATCGTGAAACTGTCGAATCGCCCGTGCGCTGGGAATACTGAGTCGAATCAACCTGCCTTCCCGTTCGCGCTGTTTCAGCAGTGAAGTGCGATTGAGAGGGCTGGGCCGGCGGCAACCCGGGAGTAGAACGGTTTTTTGAAATCGAAAGGCCGTAGAGAGAGACCCGCTCGATGAGATAATCCAGGTCTTCAACAAGATCTGCTGCCGAAGCGTACCGGTCAGGCATCAGTTTCTGCAGGCATTTCCTGCAGATGCGGTCGAGTTCCGGCGGGATAGTATCATCCAGTTGCCGCATCGGCTTCGGTTCGCGACTGGTTATCTCCTCGACGACTTCGTCCATCGTTTCGCCATGAAACGGACGCTGGCCCGTAAACAACCAGTACATGATGACGCCGAGCGACCAGATATCCGAACGGCCGTCCATCCGGTGATTTTCTGCGCGAACCTGCTCCGGAGACATGAATGACAACGTACCGGCAATTCCCGAAGAGATACGGTTCATCGGCTGATTGACCCTTAGCGCGAGTCCGAAATCCATGATCTTCGCTCCGTGATCATCATCGATGATGATGTTTGACGGCTTCAAATCCCGGTGAATCACACTCTGGCGATGCGCGTATCGGAGAGCATCAGCGATCTGACGGCTGATCTGCAGACGTTGCGAAAAATCAGGTTTTTCATGCCGGACGAACTTGCTGAGTGTCTTGCCCGGAACGAATTCCATGACAACGAATGGAATTCCATTCTCGGTCCGGTCGATATCATGAATGGTCACGATGGACTCGTGCCTCATCGCTGCAACAGCCCGTCCTTCGCTGAGGAACCCTTTCCATGCGAGTTCATCTACAACCCGGTCCCCCCTGGGTATCTTGATCGCAACGTGCCGGCTCAGTCGTGGATCGTGAGCAAGATAAACTGCGCCGAAACCTCCCTGGCCGAGCAGTTCCTGAACCTGGTAGCGCCCGATCTGAACATCGTCGCCCCCAACCGCCTCTGCTTCGACGGCACCGCTTCGAATTGAGAATCCATCATCGCCACCTCCGCGCAGATCTGTCCGTGTCGTCGCATTGGACTGGTCAATGGAAAGTACAAAATCATCTTCGAACGGAGAGTCGTCGTGTGAATCTTCCTTTGCTGTCGGCTGATCGATTGACTCCGGAGAATCTCGATCAAAATCATCCCCACGTCGGGAATCACGGGCAGCGTCATCGCGCGAATGACTCGTGTCTTCCGGTTGTTCGTCCGGTCTGGCAGAATTTTCCGCGTCTTCGCTCATCTTGTTTCAATCTTCAGATCGCCGTCAGCAGGCTTTCATCAGTTCACGGGAGATCAGTTCACGGGAGATCAGTTCACGGGAGATCAGTAACCGAAGCCGCGGGGAATAATTGCGACGCTGCAACTAATTGTAAATAATCCAGAGTAAGTCGTCGACGAATAGCGCTTCGAAACATCAAAGAGCACCGTTTGTGCGCCCGGATCCTGCTCCATTATTCGAGGGGAACGATCTGAATTCCTGAACCTGCCACCTGAGGAAACCAAGATGACGGCGGATCTTTCCCGAAACCATCAACCGCTTACAAACCTGTTCCCGCAAATTGACGAAATGCTGGAAGCATGGAGACTTAGCGAAGAACAGGTCGCCTTCTTTCATGAGCATGGATACCTCTCCGGTGTCAGGCTGATGAACGACGAAGCGGTTGAAGCTCTGAGAGACGAGCTGACATGTTTTCTCAGGCCGGATCATCCCGGCTCGGAATTCTGGTACGAATACCACTCGAACGAATCAAGCGAGCCTGATCACGTACTCTTTCATGCGCTCGGCGCCTGGCGAATTGGCGAAGGATTCCATGATCTTTTGTGGAACCCCGCGTTCTTGATTCCCGCCAGCCAGTTGTTGCAGGGCAACGTCCGGTTCTGGCACGACCAGTTGTTCTGCAAGCCCCCGCAGCGCGGAGGTGTGGTCGCGTGGCATCAGGACTACTCCTACTGGACAAGGACCCGCCCGATGTCTCACCTGACTTGCTGGATCGGGCTGGACCAGTCGACCCGGGATAACGGTTGCCTTCAGTACATTCCCGGCAGCCACAACTGGGATCTGCTTCCGATCACAGGGCTCGCCGGAGATATGGACGCAATTCGAAATGTTCTCTCAGATGAGCAGTTTGCAGCCTTCAATCATCCTGTCGCCATCGAACTGGACGCCGGCCAGTGTTCTTTTCATCACCCGTTGCTCGTCCACGGGTCAAGGGAGAACACTTCCGACATTCCGAGACGTGCGACCGTGATCAACGTTGTGCGTGATGGAGTCTGCTCCTATTCGGATGAGCCACTTCTTCAGGGTGTTCCTGCAATCGCGGAAGGCGAACCGCTGGATGGACAGTTCTTTCCATTGCTGTATCGACAGGATTGATCTGTCAGACCGGCAACCCGCGTCGGCTCTACTCGTGAATTCCTTCAAATGCGTTAGGATGATCGAAGCAAGGCAGACAGCGTCTGCATTGCAGAAACTGAATCGCCATCGAACGTAAACGGCAATCGTGAATACAACCATCCTCACAGTTGGACTTGCTGATCGCGCCTACGACATTTGCATCGGAAGCAGCTTGCTGGACGCCTGCCCGCTACCCGATTCGATAAGACCGGTACACGCAATTGTCATTACTGACGAAACCGTTGCGCAGCTTTACCTTGACCGGACAGTGACTGCTCTGGAAAAGAGTTTTTCACGCATTGCGACACTGAAAGTTCCCGCTGGAGAATCTTCCAAGTCGGTAGCAGTTTGCGAAAGCCTCTGGCAACAAATGATCAGCCACGGTGCTGATCGCAATTCCGTCGTGGTTGCTCTGGGAGGTGGAGTCCCGGGCGACATTGCCGGCTTTGTCGCAGCGACGTTTGCGAGAGGAATCCGCTTCATACAGATTCCCACAACCCTGCTCGCCCAGGTTGACAGCAGCGTAGGAGGAAAGACGGGAATAAACCTGCCGCTGGCTAAAAATATAGTTGGCGCTTTCTGGCAACCCCGCGCGGTAATCATTGACCCTGATGTGCTGGCCACGCTTCCAGATGAGCAGTATCAATCCGGTCTGGCTGAAGTCGTCAAATACGGAGTCATCGATGACGCTGAACTGTTTGAATTTCTAGAATCCAACCGTGATCAGATCATCCGTCGTGATGTCGAGGTGATGACAGAAGTCATTGCATGGTGCTGCCGGATTAAAGCTCGTGTTGTAGAAGAAGACGAAAAAGAGACATCAGGTCGAAGGATGATCCTGAATTATGGACACACTTACGGTCACGCTGTCGAAAGTGTATTCGGATACGGTCACTATACACACGGCGCGGCGATAGCGATGGGCATGAATGCGGCGGCAAGACTCGCCATTGAACTCGGAATTTGTGAACCGCAACTGCTCAGCCGGCAGACTCAACTGCTTTCAGGCCTCGGATTGCCGGCCGGAATGCCGGAACAAAGGCACGATGAAATTCTGGCTGCGATGCAACGAGACAAGAAAGTGCTTGACGGAACTTTGAATTTGATTCTGCCGGAGAAGCTGGGTTCGGTGGCAATTGTTCCAGCGCCGGATGACGAAACAATTCTTCGATCGTTTACGTCGTAACGGCTGATGACAGCGCTTAGTCCGCTGTCGTCTGTGCTGAACTCGATTCGATTTGTGCAACCTGACCGTTGCCGGCGACAATCTGTACATCGCCGCCTGGGTTTATGATTGCCATTGCTGTCAGCCCCATCG
>JBCCFB010000071.1:0-25260 GCA_039029995.1 Planctomycetota bacterium | reverse complement strand
GTTGCACCCGTCGCGGCCGGAACTCAGAGATTTGATAGTTCCGTTAGAGTTCCGTTTCAGTTCCGTTGCGGAACTCCGAAATCAAAAAACGCGGGGTTTTTGCTGTTTTCTAGTTCCGTTGCGGAACTCGATTAGTTCCGTTGCGGAACTCTTTCAAAAAAGTCGCAGATCGCTTTTTCCCGCGTTTTTGAAAGAGGTAGCGGAGGAGGGACTCGAACCCCCGACACGCGGATTATGATTCCGCTGCTCTAACCAACTGAGCTACTCCGCCGGATTTGTGTCGCTTTGAAAGGGACAATTATGCCAATGCAATCGCTCATCATCAAGGCCGTTGCACCCTTCGACTAGCAATTATCGAACGACCGGCAAAAAGACTTTAGCCGTTCTTCGGAAGACGATTTATCCACCGATGAACCGTCATGCACAGACGCGAGTATTGTTACGCTTTCAGTGCTTTCCTGCCGCTGGTCCGTTCTGCTGAAATCTCCGAATCTCCTGACAAGTGGACTGCGGTCAATGAAAAAGAGGATCGCCGACATAACGGCGATCCTGCGTTTTTCGTACCAGGAAATTGTTGTGGTAGGCGATTTGCTTCTACGGACTGACAAACTTCCAGTCGAGCAGATCGATCGTGATTCTCAAACCGCGGGCAAATCCGGCTTTGGTAAAGGTAAGCCTTGCTTCAATACATCCGCTTGCCGGATCGACAAAACGGTCAGGCGAATCCGTGATGTCAATTGAAACCGTCGAGTCGACCAGTTTTGATTCACCTGTTCTGACAACCTCCCACTGTCCGCTTTGATAGTTGAAGAGCTCGACTTGACGCGTTACCACCACAGGATTTCGCGAAGTGGTCGCCACAGAATGACTCGATTCGATGGTGAAGGTGATCTGTTCGGCGGTCGCTAAAGGAGAGGTGCTTTTGAATTCCAGCACAATCGGCCCGTTGCTTTTCCGGACATCAAGCACGGTGTCGTCGCTGGCGTATGTGTCTTGAAGTGAACCGGAATGCTGAAAACCTTCGACGATGTTCAAGTTGTCAGCAACAGCGCCGAACCACATGTAGCCTTCAAGCCTTGGATCAAAAGTACCGACCCGTTTGACGCGGAAAGTGAACCGCGGCGACGTTGAACGCCACACGGGTATGCCATTGGCATCAATCTCATGAATTCCACCGCTTGAACCCAGATTGAACAGCGTGTTGCCGTTGGGAAGTCTCTGTGCGCCGGACATGATCGGCGACTGGAAAGTTGTTCCGATCAGGTTGTCGAACACAAAGGCAGGTTGAGTAGGACCGTACGCCATGCCGGGCACAATCGCGTAGCTGCCATCACCGTTGAGAGGAGGGATAATTTCGTCAACGCTTGAGTAGGGTCGTGGATTCTGGAAGTCACGCCCGTTATTGAACAGAAGGAAATTGCCGGCACCATCAAGTCCCGGTTCAATCCACTGAATGTTGTGTTGTCCAAAGAGCCTTTGGTCCTGCAGAGACCCGCGGTCGTAGGCCTGCGGGTTTCCATAGCGGTAAATCAAGTCGCCCGAATCGCCCGGTGCATGAGAGATTACCCAGAACTCATCAAAATGAGTTGAGCTTACGGCAATCTGATCGAGAATTGGGTTGTAGTCGATTGCGTTGAAATGCAACCAGTCGGAAATCGGTCCGTCCGGTGCGTAGTTGATATCAATCTTTTCAGGATGGTCAGAAGGCTCGCCATAGTTCGGGAGTGACGGATCGAAGTTCTGAATCAGATGATCCCAGACGTGCCATTCCCAGACGATGTTTCCAGAGGCCGGTCCGGTCGGTTCAACTTCGTAGATGACTTCCGACCACAGTTCTGAAGGGGCTGACTGCGGGTTACGTCCAGCTGCAATCGCCTGGGCGTTTGAATATCGCTCCCACGCGATAAAAAGAACATTTCCGTTTGGCAGTTGTTCAATGTCGTGGTGTCCGACATAGTCCTGTCCGCGATCGTTTGTGCCTGCCGACACATAGTTCCACTCAATAGTGCTGTCCCAGGCGAGGCGGTGTATTCGACCGCCGCTTCCAGCCGATCCAAAAATACGAACGCCCGGATCATTTACCGTACGCAGCAGTTTTCCATCGTCGATCAGGTAGACCGCAGCTCCGACTCCATTGCTGCTGTTCCATACATGATCGACATTGCCATCCAGATCTACCAGATGCGTCATATTGGAACTGGTGCCCGCATTGTAAAAATTCCAGCCGGGAAACGGCTGCTGAGCATCAGCACTCAGGCAAAGAAATGTCACGAGGCAGATTGAAAGTGCGGAATAGAAATATCGCATCAGCAGACTCCTTTGACGGAGAAGTTCAGGGACAGGCTGCAACGAGGTACCGGCGAGGGCCGGAAAACCAATAGTCTATCAATTTCCGCGGACCATTCAATTTTGCGGTCAGACAGGATGCAATGAGCTTTGGCCAGTCTGTACGCCGTCTCTGTGCGCTTTCATAGAGGGCCGGCTGCCCGTCCATGCGTTGCTTTCTCACCTTTTCGGCAGGCAACAGGCTCTGCGCGACCCGAAAACTCCGCAGACAATGCCATCCGCACCTGGATGGAAGTCTTCGTCGCTATTGCCGAATTCCTTCCGCCAGACCATTTGGGCTAATGATCAGGCATTGGTTTCCCGATCAAAAAGGCACTTCACGATGCGAACCTGTTTTGGTAACTTGCATCTAGATTTGAGGTTGTTGATTTCGGACCGTCAGGACCATTTTCGACGCTTCTATCAGGAGACGTGGCTGAGTGGTCGAAAGCGCCAGTTTGCTAAATTGGTGATGGGGTCAAACCCATCCGCAGGTTCGAATCCTGTCGTCTCCGCTACCAGAAAAGCCCGCAGTTCGGATGCGAACTGCGGGCTTTTTTTGCTGCTGAATTTGCCCGTGCTGCTCATACGATGGTCAGGCTCAGCAATGATTCAAATCAGGCGATGATGTCGTGGATTACATTCCCATATACATCGGTCAGTCGGAAATCACGGCCGGCATGACGATAGGTAAGCCGTTCGTGATCCAGCCCCAGCAGGTGAAGGATCGTCGCGTGCCAGTCATGAATGTGCACGGGATTCACGACCGCTTCATAGCCGTACTCGTCGGTAGCGCCGTATGAGACGCCACCCTTTACGCCGCCACCGGCCATCCAGAGAGTGAAGCCTTTGTTGTTGTGACCACGCCCGCCATTTCCTTGCTGGTCGGGAGTCCTGCCAAATTCACCACCCCACATGACGAGCGTGTCTTTGAGCATATCACGGTCTTTGAGATCCTGAAGAAGACCTGCGATCGGCAAATCAACGCCCTCACACCGTGAAGCAAGGTTTGTTTGCAGATTGGAATGATGATCCCATCCACCTTGAGCGATCTCAACAAAGCGAACGCCTGACTCAACGAATCTTCTCGCCATCAGGCACTGCCGACCAAACCCGTCGGTGGAGCCTTGTCCGATTCCATAGCGTTCGAGGGTTTGGGCTGATTCCCCGTTAAGATCCATCAGGCCGGGCATTGCATCCTGCATCCGGTAGCCCAGCTCGAACGATTCAATAACTCCTTCGAGGTTTTGATTGTTGCCTCCGACGCGGTCGAGCATGCCGCGATTGAGCCCTTGAATAAAGTCGAGTTGTCTGCGCTGACGGTTGCGACTCATGTTTCCTGCGTTTGCAATATCGACAGCTTGCTCGGGAACGCCTCCTCTCACGGAGCCGCGTCCAAGCCGTGCACCTCCGAATACCGACGGAAGAAACGCGCTGCCGTAGTTCGGCGCGCCTGCGGGAGGCGGATTCAACGATAGAAAGCCGGGCATACTTTCGTTCTCGGTACCCAGTCCATAAACCGCCCAGGATCCGAGCGACGGACGGATAAAAGTTGACGTACCGGTATGCATTTGAACCATCGCACTCGGATGAGCCGGCTGGTCGCAATGCATCGAGCGGATCAATGCAAGGTCATCGGCGTGCTGTGCTACGTTGGGAAACAGCTCGGAAATCCATAGGCCGCTTTGGCCATGCTGTGAAAAATCGAATGGACTGCCGAACAATCGCCCGCCGTATTTGCCGGCTTTTCCATGATCGGCAATCAGCTGTGGTTTGTAGTCGAAAGTATCGAGATGAGACGGAGCTCCGTCCATGTAGAGGAATATCACCCGTTTCGCCGTCGCCGGGAAATGTGGAGCCTTTGGAAGTAGTGGATTTTCAAACTTCGTTTCATCCGCGGCGGCTCGAGCGGCAAGGCCGGCAAACGCGAGATATCCGAATCCCGCGGCGCTGGTGCGGAGGAAGTGGCGTCGGCTCAGCAACGATTCAATTTTCCGATCAAGGTTCATAATTCACCGGTTGCGTGACTGTGGATTAAGGTGGCGATGACAATTAGTAGACGTAGCGGAACTCGGCAGAAGCAAACAACGACTGACAAAGTAAAGCCAGGCCGTGCGAGTTGTTACCCAGGTCTCTAAGCAATTGAGCGGCAGCGCGATGTTCCTCCGGAAGTGGTGTGCGACCGTAGGCCAGCAAAAACGCCAGCTGAATCTGCTCGTCTTTGTTGCGGGTCGCCGATTCCAGCCTTTCAGCAAACGCCTTGGACTGATTGATGACGAAAGGATTGTTCATCAGATAAAGAGCTTGATCAGCTGTGTCAGAAATGGATCGCGCGCCGATGATCGCGTTGCTGTCAGCGGCATCGAAAACGTCGAGCGATCTTGGCGTCTCGTTCCGGACATGGGGAAGATAGACGCTACGGAATGTTGCATGGACCATGTCGAGTCGCGGCTGTTCGCTCGTGGAAGCCGTCTGCTGACCGTAAGCGTCACCGTCAGCTCGATCGTTGCCGCCGCGCATTCTGCCCATTCCCGGACCTCCACGCCCCATACCCCGCTGGCCACGGTTGGCACCCGGTCCCATCGGGCCGCCCTGCCCTGTCCCGCCTCGCTGCATCGGTCCAGCCATTCCGCCACTGGACATTCCCATTCCTCCCATACGGCCTCTGCCGGCCATGCCGCCGATGCCCATCGACAATTCTTCCATGATTCCGTTGCGGACACGAACGAATCCGGCAAGTGCGACTTCTGAACCAAGCGGGCGCTCAAGGTCGAGTTGTCCGCTGACCGAAAGCATGTTGTCCCGAATCGTTTCAGCGTCGAGTCGCCTTGGATGCGATCTCCAAAGTAGCGAGTTCGTTGGATCGAATGTGAATGCTTCTTCGTTCATCTCCGATCGCATGCGGTAGACGCGGGATACGGCGATTTCACGTACTAGAGTTTTGACCGACCAGTTGGAATCCACGAATTTTTCCGCAAGGTAGTCAAGCAACTCAGGATGCGATGGAGGCTGGCCGGTGATTCCAAAATCGTTGGGCGAAGCGACTATGCCACGACCAATCAGGTGCTGCCATATCCGGTTAACCATTACCCGGGCTGTCAGTGGATTTCGCTCATCGGCAATCCACTCGGCCAGTTCCTGTCTTCCGCTTCTTTCACGATCTATTCGCGGAGATCGCGTTGAAACTACTCCCGGGAACCCGCGTGGAATCACCTCTCCGGGTTGATCGACTTCACCGTGATATAAGAGAGTCGCATCGCCCGGTGAATTGCTGCACTGCACTCCCATACAGAAGCTGATCGGGTTGCCGGAAGCGTCGAGACTTGCCAGCTCGTTTTCCAACTGGCCGGCGTAGATCATCTTTTGAATTCCAGCAAAACTTGGGCCGCCGCTTGCCCTGTTCTCCCTTTGTTCGTTCAGCAACGATTCCAGATTGTCTTTAAGCTCCTGTAGTTCTTCAGCTGAATAGACTCTTTGCCCGGGACCGGGAGCATCGATCGGATATTGCAGAATTCCGTTGTCCTGCTGCACCATCGGATTGGTCTGCCTCGCAGGGTTTCCATAAAACGTGTCGGTGCTTTCGAAGAAGCCCGCCATTGCGTAGTAATCCGATTGCGGAATCGCGTCGAACTTGTGGTCATGACATCTTGCGCATGCGAGTGACATACCCAGAAATACCCGCGATGTAACATCAACCTGTTCGTCCACGAGGTCAGCGCGAAACTGAGCCGTGTTCATTTCGTTCACGTTCTTCGGACCAATCGCGAGAAAGGTTGTCGCCACAAGTTGTTCGGCCCAGATTTCATCGGTTTTCGCGGGAATGAGGTCGCCAGCTACCTGCTCCTTCACAAACTGGTTGAACGGTTTGTCATTGTTGAAAGCATCAATGACGTAGTCGCGGTAACGCCACGCATGGGGGTAGGTGATGTTAACAGCGTTGCCCGTTGATTCAGCATAGCGCGCAACGTCCAACCAGTGCCTCCCCCACTTTTCACCGAACTGTGGTTGTTCAAGGTAGTAGTCAACGACCTGCTGTATTGCGGCGTCGGGATCCTCCGACCACAGCTGCTCAAAATAATCAATTTGTTCGAGGGTTGGCGGTAAGCCGAGAAGATCAAAACTCAGTCGGCGCAAAACTCGATAAGGTTCGTCATCTGCCGCCGGTTCGACTTCGGCTTGTTCAAGTTTCGCGAGAACGAAACGATCCACGTCTGTTCGTGGCCACGATTCGTCTTCGACCTCCGGAGCTTCAACCGAGTCTACCGGCTGATAAGCCCAGAAGCTTTCACGCGCACGTCTGACGTCTGCTCGCGTCACTGTTGCTTGAACGGGAGCGACTGGCGTTTCTCTTGGATCAGGTGCTCCCATTTCGATCCACGCCCGGAAATCAGCGATCACGCTGTCCGAAAGCATGCGTTTGGGAGGCATGACGAGGTCTTCGTGGAGCATTGCCGTGTAGAGCAGACTGTTTTCGGGATCACCCGGTACGATTGCCGGGCCACTGTCTCCACCGACAAGCATCAGTTGCCGCGTATCCAGTCTCAAACCGCCGCGGATTTTCCCGGTGCGATCGGAATGGCATCCGAAACATTCACGTACAAGGACAGGGCGAATGTTGCTCTCAAAGAAAGCAGTTTGTTCTACGGTAATGCCGTCTTGCGCGATTGTCGTTGAAACGGGCAGGGCGAAAACCGTGATAAAGCACAACAATGCGTTTTGAAAATTCATGATCGGCTCAAAGCTGTAATCTTCGGATTTCCAATCTACTCGGTAGCAAGTTCCGGTAGGGAAGCGTCAACGATGACTCTGACGTGATCGCTTAACCGGTCGAAAGCAACAAGTTTCAACGTCAGCGTATGTCCGTCATCGGTCACAGAGACCTCGTCTGCAACACGTGGAGGATTCGACTCCAATCCGCGCCGCATTTGAGGTCCCGGGCCGGCTCGAAATGAAAATAGTGCGTCGGTTTGCTGAAGCGTATCCCCTTCAATGATCAGTCCCAGAATCGGACGATCGAATGTGATACTTCCTTCGATTCGTTTCAGCTGACCATTGCGATTCGGTTCGCGTTCGACGGGGTCTTCCGGATTGAACTGAAGCAGAAATGAACGGATACGCTGACCGGCAGCAATGCTGGATTCGTTGGAACCTGACATTGTCATGTCTACAAGACATGGCTCTTCCAGTTCCATTGCGTAACCTTCCGGCAGGACGATGATATCCGTGTCGCTGTTGATTCGCCTGAGCATTCGTGGCCATTGCGGAGCGAACTTGAACGCGCCTGTCGAGCCGGCAATGCCGGAGGCGGCTGGCCAGAGTTTTTCGAATCTGTCTGCAGCGAATTCAACTTCACTGACCGTTCCGTCCACTGCAAGCTGTACTGAATTGCCTTCGGTAAGCAGGTGCTTGCCAGACACGTTGTCACTGACAATTTCGACTTCGCCGTCGAACACCGAGACGTTCGACGTGCCGTCCGGATTCTGTTCAATCCCGAAGGCGGTTCCCAGATCGATGACCTGCGCCAAAGGCGTATCAACTCGAAAACCCTCGGCACCCGGTGGGACGGTTGCCGTAAGCACTCCTGAACGAAGGCGAGTTACATCTACGGAGGTCAGTTCAAATTGCACAGGGCCTTCTAGCGTCACGCCCACGCCGTTGTCAAAACTGAGATGCGCGATTCCTTCTACCAATTCAAACAGGCCGGAAGAAATACGATCACCCTCGGAGACCTTTTCACCATCCACTCTTGCGACATTGACCAGTTGCGTGACGGTCACGAAATCATGAACGTCAGCGACATTCTCGATGTTGTTCTTGTTTCCGCTAAAGAGCAGCCAGACGGTGAAAGCTAATAGAACAGATGCGGCAAGGGCTGCCGCCCCGCTCATCGCATTCGACGGAAAAGGTGCTGACCTCGCCGGTTTGGGTTCAACCTTGATTTCGAGGTTGGGTTCAGCCATTCGCTTCAAGTTCAGCTCAGCCCGAATCCGTTCGTCGAGAAAAACCCTCTCCGCAAACAGGCTTGCGTTTTTGGAATCGGCATTGATCCACGATTCGAGCTCTGCGAATTGCTCGTTCGACAGTGACTCATCCAGATAACCGCTGATGAGAGTCTCAATGTGTTGTTGATTTTCGTGTTTGCTGTTTTCGTTGTTACTCATAGCGCCACCCCTGCATTGGCCAGGCGATCCCGGATACAGGAACGCAGCCGTTCCCGGATTCTCTGCAGTGCCTTGGCGACCGTGTTCGGAGTCAGACCGACTTGTTCACTGATCGCTGCAGGTTTCAAGCCTTCTTGATATCGCAGCTCACACAGTCTTCGCGCCCGTTTTTCGAGGCGGTCAATACACTCAGGAAGGTAATCGAGTTCATCAGGTGGCAGGGCCGTATCGAAAGTATCCTGCAGCGTTGCGACAGTCTCTTCGTTGAATACGAGCTTGCTGCGGCTGTTTTTTCTCAGATACAGCCCTATCTGATTTCGAGCTATTCCGATCGCCCAGGCTTGAAACGGGCGGGACTGATCAAAGGAATCGAACGAGTTCAGCACAGCCAGTGCGGTTTCCTGCAGCACGTCTTCGCGGTCGTGGCGATTACGGATCGCCGATGCAACAAACGCCGCCACGACCGGCTGAGCCGTGGTCCAAAGTCGCGTTGCCTGTCGTGTCGATTCCTGCATCGATTTTCCCGAAGAAGTGCGTGCACAATATACTTATCCGCACTATTGGCATCGTGACAGGAATTTTTCAGGTTTTCTAGGATCGGTTAAAAACCAACTATTCTTCTTGCTCCATCTGCTGCTGCCGCGCCAGTCGAAGCTCTTCCTGAACCAGATTCAGGCCATGTCGTAGGTCACCGTATCCAGCATGTTTCATGAGTTTCCGAATCATTCTTGCTGCAGCTTTCAATGATTCAATAGCCCGACCAAAGCGTTTTAATGAACGTTCACACCCCCCTAGGGAATGAAGCGTAATTGCGAGGTCTCTCTGGTGCGCGAGATTATCGGGTTCCTTATCGCATAGTTTCTGCCCGATCTCGCGGGATTGATTAAACAGTTCCAGCGCCTGTGCCAGTTCCCCTTTTGCCTGTAGTACGCGCCCCGCGTTTTCCAGCGCAATTGCGAGATCTCTCTGGTGCGCGAGATTGTCGGGTTCCTTATCGCATAGTGTCTGCCGTATTTCCCGCGATTGATTAAACAGTTCCAGCGCTTGTTCCAGTTCGCCTTTTGCCTCAAGTACGCGCCCCACGTTTTCCAGCGCAATTGCGAGATCTCTCTGGTGCGCGAGATTGTCGGGTTCCTTATCGCATAGTGTCTGTCCGATCTCGCGGGATTGATTAAACAGTTCCAGCGCCTGTTCCAGTTCCCCTTTTGCCTGCAGTACGCGCCCCACGTTTTCCAGCGCAATTGCGAGATCTCTCTGGTGCGCGAGATTATCGGGTTCCTTAGCCAATCGCCGCTGGCAAACTGTTCGTTGCCGGTTGCCAAATTCCAATGCGGCATCTATCGAGCCTCGGTCCACAAGAACTTGAGATTTGATAGAGAGTGCTTCAGAAAGGGCGAACAGGTTTTCCGACGTGTCAGTGAGAGTCTCTGCAAGTACCAACGAATCGTCGGCGAAAGAAAGAGCGTCAAGCAACTGGCCGGAGTCTTTCAGTAGCTCGGCCATCATGCACGACAATCGACTAGCCGAGAACGGATAGTCTTCGATGAACGCATGGTTTTCCAGTAGATACTCAACGTGCAAGAAAAGGGGACGCAATTCTGAGTAGATGTTCTGTCGAATATTGTCGATGTCGTCAGGGCGAACAAACTCCCGTTCGAGGGCGATTTGCATCATTCGTTCGGTAACGGGTTGATCAGAGTCTTTGCGTTGCCAGATGCGACCTACCTCTTGGACCAAACGATGAATCTGAAAGAGACGGTAAGGACCAATTGGAGACTCTGTCAGGCTGAAATCGTAAAGAGGCACCATCAGACGCGTCTGTTTACTCTGAATGGTCTCCCGCAAATCTTCGTCTTCGATCAGTTCGAGAACGTCTTCATGCCATTTGCCGGTGATGATTCTTTCTGGAATCGGTTCATGGGCGAACCAGCAGAGTATGTCGAAGACCAGTTTTGACTCCGCTGGGAGTTGTTGATAGGAAGTCAGCCATGTCATGGCGACTGTTCGAGGGTAGCCAAGCAAATCGGGATCGAAATCAGGATCGTCAAGCAACTCGTCGCGGTTGGTTTCCCATTTGGCCAGATAGTCAGCAAAGGATAGCCGCAGTGTTTTTATTGTTCCGGCGGCTTGAACCAGTCCCAAAGCCAGATAGCCCAGGCTGTCGGCGATCGTTGCAGCCAATTCTGATTCTGCATCGATGTTTGAATCCGTAGCGGAACTTACCCGAAACTTTTCCGTTGCTTCCAGCAAATAGTCTTTAGCCGACTCGGGATCAAGCAAATCGAGTTTCAGTGGAACGAAACCGTTGGGCCAGCGGTCAATCCGGCTGGTCAACAAGACATGTCCGCGATTGCGCTGCGTGACGAATTCGGTAACTGCTTTGAAGTGGTCTTTGTTGTCAGCATTGTCAACGATCAACAGCCAGCCACGATTTTCCTCTTTGTCCAGCCAGTCTACGGTGGCTTTGATTCTGGTCTGTTCATTCTTTGAAGCGGACTGTGGCAGTTTCAAGACTCCACAAAGATCAGAAAGCCCTGCGTTGAGTGATTCAGCTGTTTCGCCGCTGACAATCAGCAAAGCCGAATGTTCATGTGCACACGCGTACGCATACTCGGCGGCAAGCTGGGTCTTACCGAGCCCGCCCATACCATGAACAACGACTCGGACCGCATCCGCTGATTTGCCCGAACGAATTGCCTCGCGAATCCTGGCCAGCCACTTGTCTCGACCTTTAAATAGGGAACCAAGGGACGGCGGCATGGACGGCGCAATAGGCGTGTCGGATTGGGGAAGCAGGTCGTAAAGGTGACGATACACCTGCAAACACAGATGATGCAGCGATTCAAACTCAAACGCCGGGAATCGTTCGAGACGCTGCAAGCGTGCGAGATGAGTTTTTTGGCTTGTTGCCTGAAGTTCACGCGCCGACTCGTCCTTGCAGATTTCATCTGGGACAACGTCTTCGGTGGGAGTTGCAATGAAAAGATCCACGCCGTGAAAAATCGCCAGATAGGCCTCCCACTGCGTGTAGCTGATCTCTCTTGCCTCTGCCTCGCTGATGTTCAGCTTGTCCAGCAACGTCGGATGGCGACTAAATAAAGCTGTCAGATTTTCTTCACCCGGAAACCCGTGATCTTCTTCGTTGCCGGTTCTGTCGCCCAGCAGATGGATGACGGCGTTACATTCGGCGATGTAGTCATCCAGCAGAATCAAAATGGGCTGGCCATTCTGGATAAAGAGCCTCTGCTCCTTTACAACAACGCCGGGCCGCGTGACGAAATCAAACAGACCCTCGCGGTAGGACTTGAACTCGGCGCTTGCGGCGGACGCGAACAGGTTGATGGTGCTGTCTGACATAGGGTTCGGATTACGCTTTTTGAGCGTGCCGCAGGAAAAGAGTCTTTTGATGGGTAACTTGTGACCACATATATGATATGAACTGTTCACCTAATCTCAAACGAACGCGTCTTTTGCCTCCCCTGCCCTGTCAACGTGAGAATTACAGAATTCGAACATCGATCCGTAATGAGCAAAGATAACTTGGGCTGGGGCTCAACGGTTGGACTCGAGAGGATCAAAGGAAACACATTCGTGATTAAATACGGCTGCGTTCCTCGCTTACGCTTCGGGTTGGGATTGATTGCAGATCGAGTACGGTATTGTCATGGTTTGCATTGTCCTCTTTTGTTTTGACAAGGCTCTTTTGATTTGACATGGATTGCAAATCTATGAGACCGATCCGAACTTTGAACAACACATGAATACGAATTTGCAGAAAAAGTCTCCAGCGGCCAGCATCATTGGCCTGATTGTTTGTATCGCGGTCTGCTTCGCCGCAGGTGCTGTAGGCGGTTTTGCAACGTCATCCAGTGTCAATGGCTGGTATGTCGATCTCGCCAAGCCCTCATGGAATCCGCCGGGATGGATTTTCGGGCCAGTCTGGTTCACGCTCTACGTGATGATGGGCACTTCGCTGTGGCTGGTCTGGCGCGGCGCGAGCTTTGATCAGAACCGGTTTGCGATTGGCTGGTTCGGCTTTCACCTCGTGCTTAACTCGCTCTGGTCCATTCTGTTTTTTGGCATGCGGCAGCCGGGGTGGGCATTTGGCGAAATCATCCTGTTGTGGATCTCAATCGTCGTTTCGATGTTGCTGTTCAAGCGGTTTTCCGGTGTCGCAGTTGCCTTGCTCGTTCCCTACTTGTGCTGGGTAAGCTTTGCGAGCGTGCTGAACTACACCATCTGGCAGATGAACCAATAGGGATTCTTTATGGCGCAGAAGAAGTCGAATCTGCCGGAATTGCCATCGCCCTTTCAAGTGGCGCAAAAAATGGCAGCGGGATTGGGACGGCGTGAAATTCTGTAGCGAACGTTGCCGACGAGAAGCTAGGCTGAACCGCCGAGATGTTTCAGGCTAAAGCGACTTAAACGCCGCGAGTGCCCTTTCCCGCCCTTCTTTGTAATTCACAACAAAGGAAGGATAATCCACACCATGTTTCTCAACGGCAGCCTTCAGCTTGCCCGGATCATGGAGACTTTTTGACGGGACAGGTTTGAGTTCAGGACATAGCTTCTTGATGAACTGTCCGTCCGGATCAAATCGTTTGCTTTGGCTGAAGGGATTGAAGATGCGGAAGTAGGGGACAGCATCGGTGCCGGTTGAGGCCGACCATTGCCAGCCGCCGTTGTTGGCTGCAAGGTCACCGTCAATCAATTTTTGCATGAAGTACTGTTCACCCAGTCGCCAATCAATGAGCAGGTTTTTCGTCAGAAACATCGCCGTAACCATCCGCAGCCGGTTGTGCATCCAGCCCGTTTGATTCAGTTGCCGCATTCCGGCATCGACGATCGGATAACCTGTTCTACCAGACTTCCAGGCTTCGAGGTCAGCACTGGAATCACGCCAGTCGAGATCATCGGTCTTCACTTTAAACGGTCGATGCATTGATACTCGTGGAAAGCCCACCATGACGGCTGTGTAGAAGTCCCGCCATGTCAATTCAGAGATCCACGTTGTCGGTCCGTCGGCTCCTGCGATCTTTCCGTTGTTGACGGCCAGAGCAGCCGCGAGACATTGTCTTGGCGAGACGACTCCCGCGGCCAGATACGGCGAAAGCAAACTCGTTCCGTTAATGGACGGAATATCCCGGCCGTCGTTGTAGTCTGCGATTGCCGTCGAGAATCTTTCGAGGCGACTCGCGGCTTCGGCTTCACCGGCCTGCCAGAGATCCTCGCGGAAATCGTCGAAGCTGAATCCGTCAATCGATTCTGGGAACGGTGACGGTTCGACGTCAGTTGTTTTTTGCTTTGAAGGAGCTGGAAGGACTTTGGCAAACTCGAGGGCTCTTGTGTCCCAGACTCTTCTATAGGGAGTAAACACGGAGTAGAAACGCCCGTCCTTTGTCTTTATCTCATCAGGGGGAACAATCACTCGATCATGATAGGTTTCGAACTGGATACCCGCCGCATTGCACGTTGCCGCAGTTGCCTGGTCCCTTCGGAATTCGTTGACTTCATATTCCTGATTGATGAACACGCTATCGCATTGGTTCTCCATTGCGACTGAACAAACAAGTTCCGGAACTTCACTGAACGTACCGCATGCGCGAATCAGGAGCGGGATATTCAGCAGGCTGAGTATTGCTGAAAGCCCACGTAGATTGTCCAGCCAGAATTTTACTTTGCATCCCGCGTCGTCATGAGCCTGCCATTGTTCGGGCGTGATGACGTAGAGACCAATCACGCCATCGTCGGCCATTTCGCAACCATGATGTAAAGCAGTATTGTCGGAGACGCGAAGGTCACGTCGAAACCAGACGAGGGATCTCATCAGCCCTTCCTTAGCACACAAATTGAAATCACGGTTTCAGAACTGCATCAGCGGATGCGAAGGCGCAATTATTTCATTAGTTCTGCCGTAACGATACTCGGATCAGACCGGAACCGCGAAAAAGAGTTAACCGGGCAGGCGCGATCCCTCGTAACGAAAGAACGGGTCGCCGACTTTCAGTCTGCCCGGACGGAGCACCGTTGCATAAACGCCTGCATTGTTTTCGTTCAACCTGACAGCCGTTTTAACGATTTCAGGATTGTATTCTGCGGTATCAGGATCGAGTCCGATCATTTTGCAGCGAACATCACGTTTGTTGATCAGGACTGACGGTGAATCAGTTGATTCACCGAATATGATCGTCTTGCCAACCCAGCTATCCTCACCGAAAGGATCTAACTCGGTGCAACTGACCTCGATGTTCGCGCGGAACCTGCGACTGTCTGTAGGTACCCCGCCTTCCTGACAAACATGTGCGACAGTCTGCGATGCGATAATGGACGCCACGGAATCATCAAAAATGCCGTGTTTGATCGACATGAGTTCTATGTCAATTCCGGCACGACTTGCGATTTCAGCCCTTAATTCGTCACTCCTGATATCCAGTTCCAAACCTTCTGGCGTCCGTACGTGTGTCGGAAGCTGCTCTTCAGAAGCAGGGTCGCAACTGGTCGGATGGTACAGCAGCAGTTCGGGAAGCTTGCTTGCTGTCAGCCACGGGAAACTGGACGTCGCACCCGTCTTTCTGACGCCGAGTCTCCGGTCACCCACAAGCCCATGCCATCCCAGCAACGCTTGATCCACAGCCACCCCGGACATCGACTTGACCGGATACGTGAACAACTTTTCGATTCGACCGATCAGCTTCAAGTCTTGTCCCATTCCGCAAATGTAAACCACGTGTTCGGTATCATCTTGCCAGAGTCGATCGGGAGTTCACGAGTGACAGTTGGATTCATCCTTGTCCTCAGATGCCTGCAGATTCGTTGCCTCTTTGGCTAGAGGTGAAGGCCAACATTTCATAAGGACAATGCCGGTTGCGATCGCTACCGCAAATCCGATGAAGATGAACGTGCCTTTGTCCATGTTGCCGGGTTTGATTATCCGTAGACCATCAATAACGAACAAGGTGCCAAAACCTGCAGCAGGCGAAACGAGAACAATTGCCAGCAATCGAAAAAACGCTTCCAGGTGTTTCATTGCGAATTCGCTTTACCGCGCACAAAGTCGTTCGAGAATTTACTGAGTGACAAATTCCAGAGGCATCGAACGATTGTCTACGGGGCTAGTGCACCTTCGTTGATACACGCAAAGCATAACAAAAAAACGACGGTCCCTGATGAAGACCGTCGTTGAGAATGTCAGTCGCAATCCTGTGCGTTTATCAGGATTTTCTACGACGAACCATCAAGACTGTTGATGCCAGGCCAAGAATAGCGATGGATCCCGGTTCCGGGACTCTCTGGAATTCAAGTTCAACGCGGGAGATAAATCCGCCTGGTTCCGCCCAGACGTCCTGTGCAGCCGTCGAACGCAAATCAAACTGCATTCCAAAGCGTTGAAGAGACACTGGATTTCCAAAAATGCTGCTCATGTAGTCCCCGTCGCCATAGGAATTCGTAGAGGTCGGACCACGGCTTCCAAGCACGCCAATGATGTCTCCGGCGGAAACGTTGATGTTGCCGGTGCTGACGAAACCTGAACCGGGTACATCGGTAATACGGAAGACGGAAGTGAACGCATTGCTGGTAGTCGGCCAGCTTGGTGGTGCCGAATCAAGCATCAGGATCTCAATATCCTGATTGTCAATTGAGGCATCGTCGGCAACCCGCGCGCCGGTGATGACGAAATCAACGGGAGCCGTGAACCAGTAGCCTCTGGTGTTACCGGTGAATGTTGCCGTCTGTGGGCCGACGTCGAGCACGTCCGCTCCGACAAATTGCGGTGACAGAAATGTCACCATCGCTAACGATAAGATCGCAATTAGTTTTTTCATCGAAGTCCTCTCAGGAAGTGGATCGAAAAAACCAGCATCGTCGGTCTATGACGGAATAGTAGTGATCAAATCGGCTCGTTTTTTCTTAAGGCAGTTTCGAATTCTGGACCAACGAGATTTGTCACTAAAGTTTGAATCTAACAGCAATTAATTTCCACGAAAGCAAATGCAGCGGAAAATGGGTGTTGCTTCCCCGGCAATTGAAAAGTTTCGTTCCCCATCACCAAGTTGATACAGTTGACTCTCCACCTCGAAGTGCTGAAAACCTTGCGGAAAAGCTGCATTGAGACATTAACGCGCCAAGGCAATTCAAGTTGCTTATCTTCGGCGAGGCTAACCGATCTGTGCGCAAGAATTCCAGTTTGCAGTGAACGCAAGTCACCTTCGAAGGAGAGGGTGTTCGCGGGCTGACGGATGCACGAGTTGGAAACAACGTGCATTTCAGATCACGGAAAACGAGGCGCCTTCCTAGTTCTCTTCGTAGTAATGGCGGCGTACGTCTGCTTGCCATTTGAGCAGCAAATCGACAACCTGCTTGTTGAAGATTCCCTGCCGGTTTGGTTTCGGCATTTCATGAATAAAGACGTCGGATACTCCGTTGTCAAAGATTCCGCCAGTAATTCCCGAGTCCCTGAAAACAAGTTGTGGCAATCCAAGCGAGAACAGGATTCCTGCTTCGAGGTGATTCCACGGGGTCGGATAAGAAACGTTGGTAGCCGTACTGCCACCCTTGGCTTTTGCGAGCCCGCGCCTGATCTCAATCTTAGGAGCAAACTGTTGCTCGAAGCCCAGAATCATCGCCCCCGCGCAGTGTTTGGCGATCGTCAAAACCTCGCGCAAGGGGAGTCGAGTCGGATAGTCAGACTGGCCCAGAGCCCTTGGTTCCAGTCCAAAATCATCGAGAGCTGTGAAAATGGCCTTTCGAGTCTTTTCCTGCGTCGAATTAAGTTTGGTCGGACTTGAAACGAATACAGGAATCTTCATTGGGCAGTCACAGCTTGTAAACAATCGACACGGTGGTACTTACGCAAACCCACATTCTGATTACCGCTGGTTCCTGATTTAAACCCCGATCCCGTTTCGGCTGCCCATATCCGTGGATATGCTGAGACTACCGGTCTGCGTTTGCGGCTTCCACGTATTTCCGATAGGTCGGTCTGGCGAGCAGCTTGTTCTGAATGACGTGAAAAGCCGAAACGGCTTCGTCGGTGTCCATGCCGTGTTGCGCTGGTAGCTGTAAAAACATTGAGGCAGCCTCAGCAAGTTTGCGCCAACACGCTGCTTCTTCAGCCGTCATCCCGGCGGCCAGTGCAAGTTCTTCTTCCTGCTGAAGATCGACGCCGTCATTATTGGCCCCCATGAAGCCAGGTAAGACCGTCCCCGCAAGTAGCGTAGCTTTGAGGGCGGCTCGCCGCGTTGTCTTCGCCATGAGATTTATCCGGAACGGCCGTGACTAGTAAGTGAACACGATTGTGTCGCTTCCAAGCTTGCCGAACAGTTTTGGCTTGTCGGTAACGAACGCTTCCTCAATGATCTCGTCCGCTTCAATTTCAAAGTCGCCCATGCAAACGGGACAGACATGAACCTGAACACCGCGCCCGTTCAGTGCTTTTAATTGTTCTTTCAGAGGTGAATGGCTGAGAAACGCAATCTCATCAGAAAAGTCGTTTGTTGCGAGATGAACGCCTTTTACATTCAGAAAGATGTTGACGTCATAGCCCTCATCAACGCAGAAACCAGCGAAAGTAAGGCCCATGTTGACCTCTTGCAGATCCGTATTCGGATCCGACGTGATGCTGATCAACGCGATCTTCTGAGCAGCCTCGGAAGATGAAGGGCTGGATGCGTTTGCTTCCGGCTGCGATGAATCGCATCCTGTATTTGTCAGGGCCAGGATTGCTACACTCAAAACAAGAAGGCTGAAACGCACCATCACAACGCTTGCTCCATGAAAAAGCAGATTCAAAGGCGCGGAACGACTCCGCGGCACACGAAGCTCATTGTATCGGTGTCGCAGAGTCGTTGCTATTGAGCGTTCTGGCTTAGTCAGCCAAATGCCCTTCAGGCCCGGAAATGTCCGGCCCGACACGTCGTCATGTCGTTTTTCGGTAATGCAGACAACTCAATCAAGCTTGAAACGAGCTGACTATTTTCGGCGACGAACCAGGCCGCCGCTGAGGGCTATCGCTCCAATACACAACAGTGATGACGGCTCCGGAATGGAAGTAACCGTCAGTGTGACGTGATCGAGAAATAGATCCGATCCGGTTGTTAATGAAGAAGTGTCCAAGAATTCCAGAGTCGTCGTATTGGAGTCAGCGGTGAAACTGAACGTAGATTGCGTCAAGACGAACGCACCTGCCAATGAGCTGGCTTCCGTCGCCAGTAAAGTTCCACCAACACCGGCTCCATCGTAAACGCTTGCTTGCACGGACGATCGTGATGGGATGTTGGCCATGGTCCAGAACGAGACTTCGTAGGTCGCATTCTGAATCGTTGAGACCGTTTGAAACATCGATGAGCCCGTCGGAGTGGCTCCCGCGTTGAAAACGGCGAATTGTGTGCCGTCCGGTGCCGTGATGTCGGGGCGATCAAAAAGTGCGACTTGAAATGACGCTGTTTCGTTCACGATCCAGCCCCCCGGATCGACGTCGGCGTAACCGGTATCCGCGACGTCAGGAAGCTCAAAACTCGGATTGACGAGGTCAGCGGTTACGTGGGTGCAGAAAAGGAGAATGGCGAAAAATGCGGCAGATGAGGTCGTTTTCATCGAGGTTCTCAAGGTGAAATCGTTGTTCACCTCAATAAACGCGGCAAGATGAGGGTGCCGGACAAGACTTTCAAACTTTTATCGCAGTTTGGCTCTACCACGCTTCCCCGTAGTATCGCTTCAGCCAGGAGCACAGGCCCGGGAGGCCGGGAAACATCGTGCGCTCAGAAATATTGTTTTGATCAAGCTTGTCGCGCGCTTCTGATTTCATACTTGCATCAATGATGATGCGAACCAGTAAATCCGGAAATGTGGGACAATGATGGGCAAGAAAAGCCTCTTGAGAAGCGATCGGATCATTCATTACCGAAAGCAGGCCCATCTGGTTTGCAATTCGAGAATCCAAAGAGGGAGGTTCCCAGAGGATCAGCATCTCGCCGTCGGCATTCGTATTGTCAAAGTCATCCAGTCCACCAAAGTGATGCTCAAGAATCCTGGTGTCATAAACCCACGATCCCTGAAGCGAGGTAGCAGAGGTATTGCTGATACGGTTCGCGTCACGCAGTCGCCCTGAATGTAAGCACCAGATGGCTCCATCTTGACTCTTTTGTTGTTCGTCGCCGCAAGCGAAGTGAATGGCAACCAGTTGGGAGGCGGACCAATCGAGACAGCGAGTCGGCATGCCGTTGTGCTGTGCCACCGCCTGCACATACCATTCTGATTTCTGATCAAAAGTGCCCGCATCAGCGAACTTACGAAAACTCCTGATCATGGAGTTTTCCAGTTTCTTGTGAATGATTTTCCTCCTTCCATGAATACGGGCGAAGCTCGATTCCAGACCCCAGTCCGCATTGTCCATCCCGCGAAACACGTATGGCGAACGCAAATGCCTGCCTTCGTTGGGTCGCAATGGCATGATGCTCTGGTCATGTAAAACAGCCATTAACTGGTCCCACGAATGAACTCTGATTTCTCGTCCTGGATGAGGCATGGCAGATAATGAATTGCTGAAGACAGTTGCGCGCGAAATTGCTAGTTAAGCCTGGATGAGGCCCGGAATAGATTGTTACTCTCTCCGAAATTTTGACTGCCTTTGCCTCGATGTTCTAGGGAAGCCTCTGCGGAAGTCCTGGGTTCCCTGGCATGTTTATTCAATCTTGTATTACAAACCAAAACACCAGGAAGCAACCTACTCATTCTCAATTAGCACAATCTCGACGCCCTTAACTTCCCCTTCAAACGGATTGTCACCATCATAAGGGCCGACGCGTCCTTGCAGATCCCTGCCGACTTGGAGACCGTCACCGGGGTGAGACGCGATCAGGGCCGGCACGCTTGCCTCCATTACCGGCTGTTCGTTGACGTAGATCAGGACGCTCGATTGATTCGTCAACTTTACGCGTACTCGTGATTCGCCTTCGATTCGTGAAGGACATTCGACGACTGAACGCTCTCCCTCGTTACACACTGCAAATCGTACTTCACTCTCTTCAAGGTAGAGCGACCAGCCGTACTGCGAGCCTCCTTGCGCGACGATGACGCCGTCACCTCGAGCGTGGACATCGGCTGTTACCTGAACGCCGCGGTTGACGATGTAAGGGCCGTCAAATCGTCCCAGTGAAACATCGGGTGCCAACTGAAATGCCATCTGGTCTTTGTTGTAGTCGCGTTCAGGATCCGGCTGCCGGTACACGCTGTATGTACGAGCAACTTCCCAGTCAACAACGCCAGCAAAGTTTGCCCATTGGTCGTATGCTTCTGCAAGCTCGGCGACTACTCCGGGGTTTTGCTCAGCAACATTGTTGATTTCGCTACGGTCGGATTCGATGTCAAAAAGCTCCCACGGTTGGTCGAAGTAGGCGACAAGTTTCCAATTTCCGGATCTGACAACTTTGTTGCCCTCGTGTTCTATGCAAATTGGTTCGGTATGAAGCTCGTTTTCGTTGCCTTTCAGCAATGGCAACATGCTTATGCCTTGAGATTGTGGAACACCCACACCGTCCCAGGTGTTCGGACGCATCGCACCACCTGCTTCCATGCAAGTTTCCACGATGTCCGGAAGATATCCATACTGATTAAGTATCGAGTTTGCCGGTCGGTCTCCCATCGCTGATGGCCAATGGACAATTAGTGGTGTCTGGATACCGCCCTGATGAGTGTAATGTTTGTACTCGCGGAACGGAGTGTTGGACAAAGTCGCCCAGCCCTTTCCATACTTGAAGCCTCCGTTTCCGTATTGCCCGAGATTCTCAAACTCGAAAACGCCGAACGGTCCGCTTTCCGCTTCGCCGCCGTTGTCAGAAAGAAAGAAGATCAAGGTGTTTTCCAGCTCACCCGTTTCTTCGAGGTGACTTACGAGCTTGCCGATGTTCTGGTCGACTCGATCAATCATCGCCGCATAAGTCGCCATGATGGCGTCCATTTCATCCTGCTTCTGCGGATCGACGTCTTCCCACGCCGGCACGTCATCGGGCCTTGGTGAAAGAACCGTGTTCGCTGGTACAAGTCCCATCTCTTTTTGTTGTTCGAGTCGTCTTGCTCGCAACTCGTCCCATCCCTCGCGAAACCGTCCACGGTACCGTTCATAGTCTTCAGGCATACACTGCAATGGAAAGTGCGGTGCGTTGTAGGAAAGGTAGAGAAAGAAGGGCTGCTCATCCTTTTCTGAATCATGGGCTGCTAGAAATCCGATCGCTTCTTCGCTTATTGCGTCGGTGATGTAGTAGCGATCGCCCTCCGGTTGCACAGGTTCATTGCCACGATAAAGATTCGTTGGCCGGAAGAAGTCAGATCCGCCGGCAAGATGGCCGTAATACTTGTCAAAACCACATTGCAGTGGCCACGTTTCCTCGTTGCCGAAAGCCAGATGCCATTTGCCGGTGTGGTACGTTCCATAGCCTGCGTCGCGCAGCATTTCCGGGAGCGTCGGGATTCCCGGTTTCAGCCAGCCTTTATAGGCCTCATTAACAAACTCTCTGTCCTCCGCCGTAAATTTGTGCACGCCTTGCCGCAGCCCTGTTTCCGGGTCAGTCTGCTCGCGCACTGGAATCGTCATGTGGCCGACACCGGCTTGATGCGGATGCAATCCCGTCATCAACGTTGCTCTCGTCGGGCAACATCTTGCACCGTTATAGAACTGACTGAACCTGACGCCGTTTGTGGCCAACGCATCCAGGTTGGGAGTCTCGACCATGCCTCCGTAGCAGCCGATGTTCGACCACCCCATGTCATCGACCAGAATGATGACGATGTTGGGTTGTTCGGCACGAGCCGGTCCATTGAAGAAGCTAAGCGCAAGGCAGGCAAATGAAAGATGGGCAAATGAAAGCCAGTTGACTGGGAGAGGTCGATGCATTGCGGACTCAGGTTCGATTCAGAAGTGAGCCCCTATTTTGCCCCTGTCAGTCGCAGGAAGAAAGCAAGTTGGTGAATTATCAGAAGAAACCCGCGAGAAGGACCTCTTGTCCTTCGATGCGAGTTCTACGCTCAAAATCTTGCGAACGCCGGCATTGTCGCCGGAGAATGAACTACCCGCTTCTACCCGTTGAGCGAAGAATTGCTGAAGTAGGGTATGAACCCGAGAGTGTGTGGCCCGCGAGTAAACGAGAATTCAAAATCGTGATCTTCACTGATCGCGGCGAAGAATTCGTCAATTGCCTCCTGGCCGAATACGCAGTCATCCCCTGGTTGGGTATCAGGATTCTCTTCCGCCATTTCAACCGGGGCTGTCGTCTCAGGGGCAGCTGTCAGTTCCTCTGCCAACGGGACATTGCTGGCGTCATCTGATGCCTCAGTTTCCGCTTCAGCGAGTGTTCCAGTTTCTCCTGCGGCGTCCACCCACGCATCGGCAAGTTCCGAATCCGCAGGTTCGATCGCAGGGGCCCCGGTTTCGACCGGCACTTCATCTTCAACGGCGATATCTTCAACAGCGATTGCTACCTGCTCTTCCGGTTGAACCTCAACAACAGCATCCTGCGGCTGTGCTACGTCAACGGCGTCTTCAGGTTTGTCACATTCTTCACCAGAAGCGTCGACCATCGCGGTTTCACCATCAGAATCGCTTTCCTCCGCTCCAACGATCAAAGGTTCGTCAACTGAAGGTTCGACGTCCTGAATAGACTCAGCGGCGCTGTCGGCCAATTGCATGTCGGACGAAGCTTCTCCATCCGAAACGGCTTCTTCAGCCACACCTTCTTCTGCCGATTCTTCGAGCAAACCGGAAGTGTCTTCAGCGACTTCATCCGTGGTGTCCTTGTCACAGTCTTCTTCGCTTTCATTGATTGCGACTTCCACCGGTTCAGTCTGGTCAATGGCAACTTCCGCCACTGTCTCGATATCTGCCTCCTCAACCATCGCATCAGAAGGTTCTGTTTCGGCTGGATCGGACTGCGTGGAATCAGAAACGAGATCAGAAACGTCGTCGTCAGCGATTTCCGCATCAATCGCAGTTTCCGAAGCAGGCTGATCTGACGACTCAGTTCCAACACTTGTCATTTCGTCTGAAACTTCAACCGCCGGTTCAGCGACTGCGTCAAGATTCATAGAGAAACCGTAGGTGCCTTTTTGACCGTCGCCGGCTTCAATCGAGACAAAGTACTCATTGCCCGTTTCAGCATCGAAGGTCAGCTGCAGCATTTGATTGGTGGAGCCGCCGGCGAACACATTGCCATCTGCATCCTGAATGCTGACATTCAAATTGATGCGGGCGTCATCCACCGTTTCATTCAACTCCAGCGTCATCTCGCCGGAGCCCTCCGCCGTAAAACGGAAGGTATCAATGTCGCCTGCGTGTTCCAGACGTCCTGACAATTCTGTCGCTCCATCGGTGAACTGAAGCTCCGTCGATTCTGCACCGATCAAGTCAGCGTGCTGATCGACGAAAGGTTCGAATCCGGCTGTCATTTGAAAATGACCTTCACAGTCCGCTTCGGTGGATGCGAAAAGCAGCTGATAGGATTCGCCTTCGCTCACTTCGAACGAAAGAACATCAAACCCTTCCAGTCCCTGGCCGGCAGTTTCGATTACTTCGCCGGCGCTGTCAGAAACCGAAAGCACCGTATGGCCTTCATCAAACGAAGATGCCACCACGATGTCAATCATGCCATCAGCCGATGCGGTGAATTCAATCGTTTCAGCGGGGTTTTCCGGATTCAACGTACCGAAGTAACCATCCATTCCATCCTCCAGGTTGAGGACTCGAGGATCCAGCGTTGCAGGGGCTGGATTTCCTGGTTCCGTAGTTCCGGGTTCTACAGGTGCCGGATCCGCAGAATCAATTGCCTCACCGGACGACTCTGCGATTAACGAGGCTTCACCAACAACGGCAGAATCAAATGTTGGTGCCTCCTCGGTAATCAGATCCGTTGCAACAATCTCATCAGCCGGATACTCAGCCGAAGCCATCTCGCAATGTGGCGGTTCGAACGTTTCGACTTCCGCCATGAACTGCGCCCCGCAATCGGCTGCCAGCAAGCGACGGTCTTCAAGATTCTCAAAGCCAAAACGACGGTTCTCACTTCTTCTCTTTCTCATCATCCCATCCGGCCATGATTTGTTTCTGGCCGCTCCAAAATTAAGGAAACGAAAAACGAGTTGGACCGCGTTGGCGAATCATGTGCCGGTTGCTTAAAAATCAGGCAAGTGAGCGCATAAGCAACTGACGTAACGGGTTTACGTTCAATGTCCACGAAGCGCGCAGAATCATGCCACCGCGTAAAAATGCAAAGGGCATGCAGCAAGAATTACAACTTCAGAAAAGTCCCGAACACTTACGGCGCTGCTGCGTATCTCCGCTGCGCAGAAATCACCGTATTGGATCGGTGTTTGTCTAGTTGCCGCGATACCGCGCGGGAGCAGGATGAGAATTCAGAATCGTTTTTAGTTCCGCGAGAACTTCCGGTTGTCGGTCTGCGATATTGACCTGTTCGAGTTCATCGGCCTCATAGTCATAAAGTTCATACTGCGCATCTTGTTCATCGCCATTGAACGGTTGCCATTCAACCATCCGGTAGCGCTCGGTGCGTATTGCCCGTCCGAGAACACCGCGGCGTGGGTAGGCATGGTACGCATGATCACGAACGGACTGCGTCGGGTCCTTCAGCACTGGCAACAGGCTCAAACCATCGATGGCTTGTGGAACCTCGGGTGCAGGTAATCCTGCCAGTTCGCAAAGAGTTGGATAGACGTCAACGGTTTCTGCAAACGCGTCAGTATGAGAACCTGGTGTTAGCGAATCAGGTTC